>PEYS01000014.1 GCA_002763335.1 Candidatus Woesearchaeota archaeon CG08_land_8_20_14_0_20_47_9
TGCGGTACCCATCATGACGCCGTATGGTATGTGCACATGGACATCTGCTATTGTTGAGTTACCCGGATAAAGTGCTCCGTCTGTTGTATTGTCCCAGAAGTAATCCGCATTTGCGCATGCGCCTCCTCCTGGTGCGTCCTTGTTCCATTTGTACAGCATTACCTTTTCACCGCAGTTCCATACAGCTGCACAGTAACCATTCCACGGACCTTCGTTTATATTCGCATATCCTACGTTTCCGCCTCCAGTCCATCCTGCGTCAAGGAGTGTAAATGTGTCGTAGTCCGTGTCTTCAACTGCGCCTTCTGCCGGGTCGAAGTTGAGAGAACCGTCAACAGTCTGCGAATGGTAGTTTCTTCCTATTCTTAATGTGGTTGTGTTACATGCCGGCATCGTTGTCTGGTTAGCGACTGCCCAGAAGTACTCGTATGTGGTGTTTCTTATCCTTCCGTATCTCCAGCTTGCAGGTGTGTTTACGTATACAAGCTCTGTGCTTTCATTGTAGTCTGCCCTGTTTACGAAGTAATATGTCTCTGCCAGATATTTGGATATTACAACGAAGTTAGCCGAATCGTAATTCAGCGGATCGCCTGTACCGAACGGGTTCGAAGACTCGTAAGTCGTATTGAACCAGATATTCGTTATGTTCGTTGAACCAATGTTTTCTATCTGTATGCTTCCCGGCCTGTTGTATCTTTCCTTTAACCAAAGATTGCCTGAACCTGTTCCAACTGTTCCGGGATTAAGTGCTGTCTCGTTGAAAACCAGTCTTTCCGGTGCGGCATCTACCAGCGTAAGCGCTGCAATCGTTACAGAAATGTTTGCAGTGTTTGTTGTGTTGGTATTCGCTGCTTCGGTTGTCGAAAAGCCTACCAAACCAATAGCCACTATAGCTAAGAGTGCTAATAATTTCCTCATCATCCATTTCACCTTGTGTAATATTATCGGTTAAGTCCCTTATAAATGTTAGGCAAAGGGATGCAGCATATACTTTCATGTGACTGATTTTATTCAAGAATAAATAAGAAAAATAAAAAGAAAACGGTTTATGCCGCATAGTCTGAATACGCTATTACA
>PEYS01000222.1:0-1818 GCA_002763335.1 Candidatus Woesearchaeota archaeon CG08_land_8_20_14_0_20_47_9
TAAAGCCCCGACTTTTAAGTCGGGGATAGCCCCGAGCAGCAGATTTTCGTTACTTTGGTCTCTGGCAGGTTTTTTGGTAAAGCCCTATATTCTTTATGGCAAGAAGGGGATGTGGATGAGGTCTCTGTAGCCGCGTCTCTTGTTAGCGCAGTGTTCGCGTACCTGAGTTATAAATCTAGTGTTGGTAAGTATGAGATTACAACTAAAGGACCCGATGACACTGACACCCCAAAAACTATCGAAGATTTGCTAGATAATGATAATAATTTCCATAAATAATCCGCCGTCTCATTTAGTGTTGGGAAATAGCGGTTGTTCGGTTAATGTTTTGTATCCCATCCCTTAATCATCATAAACCCAAACAATGCATACCCTGCAAGGAGCAGAATTGCCCGTACAATAACAGCAAGCGCAGCCTGCATAAAGAAGCTCTCTGGAAAGAGGGTTATTAGGACACTGTCTGCTGGGAATGCGAAGTTGCCCTGAGGGAATAGCAGGAGATGAAAAGACCTGAACACAAAGCTGAAGTTAATCCATGCAAAGGCAGCAAGCTCCAGGAGCAGTAATACCGAGGCTCCAGCAGCAATCAGCATGATCTTGCTCACAATTCTACCATAGCTCATATAGGGCTTTGCAACAAGGGCTATACTGAACAGCAGGGTTAGTGGCACTGCAATCTTCAGCACTGCCACAAGCAGGCGCACATCAGCAAGGTGGCTTGCCTCAACAGTTGTTAGGAATATTGGCTTCTGGCCCCTTCCCTGGATAAATGCCATGATGCTGTTAACAGCCTGATCTGGGGTAATGCCATGCTTGCTCCCTACACCATCTGGAAGCCTGCCACTGCTCCCCTCAACTGCAAAGCCTGTGTCATAGACCTGCATAAACAGGCTAAGAAGCATGCTTGAGAGGAGCATCACTATGACAAGCAGCACAAGGTATAATGCGCCTCGCTGGGTGAGCTTAACCTGCATGAATCTCATTCTTTATAGCTCTGAGAAGGGGGGCTCATAAATCTTTCTATAATGACAGCCATGGCAATAGGGATGATTGGAGCAAAAGAGCAAGGTTTTAGCATGCCAGACCATCTGCGAGGGATGGCTTTGGTAAGCAAAGATAATTTTGAGCATTTAAGAAAGAAAAGCAAGGGAATGATTAAGCTGGTCAATAAGTTTTAAGATGGCAGAAATTTTCCTCACCATACGTCAGTCTCTTCACCTCCGCCAGAGTCAGATGTCTTATCCTCTTCAACACCAGTCACAACACTCCTCTGATCAAGCCTCTTCACATACTCTGCGTTCACCTCAACAAAGTCATTGCAGAGCCTTCCATTGTTGAGCTTGTTTGCAAACTCATAAGGCAGCAGGTGCACATTGTCAAACTCGAGGCAGACCCCCTTGTATACTTGATCCTTTAACCTTACAATCGCCCCCTCACCAAAGCCTGCTATTGCCTTGTCAAGCTTAAGCTTGTCAACCTTGCCATCACCGTTGATATCCACAGGCGTGCCGTCAACAAGAACCTTCATTGTGACAGGGCTGCTCTTAGTTGAGATGCCAAAGCTGATCTTGTAGTAGTACTTCTCAGAGCCGTTAACCTTAATCTTAGTGCTCCGTTCTCCCTCAACATGGGCCATTATTTCCACAATGCCCTGGTCAGCAGCAATAACCCCATGCTTAACCCCTAAACCCAGGCCAACACCAAAGGCATTGCAGATATGCTTGTCCCAGTCTCCGCTTACTACCTTCCCAAGGATGTTCTTCTCAAAGAGGTTATCAACTCTCCTGCGCCAGTTCATAACAAAATCACTGTTTCCAA
>PEYS01000222.1:1872-5387 GCA_002763335.1 Candidatus Woesearchaeota archaeon CG08_land_8_20_14_0_20_47_9
AGGCAGGGCCGATTTGAGAGGTTGCATAGCGCTTCTTGCTCTCGACCTCAAGCTGCGGATCGCACTCCTTTATTTTTTCCCCATTGCTATAACATACGAAACCCAGAACAGGGTCTACCTTGAGTGATTTACCATCATCATTCTCCATACCCAAGAACGGCCACCCACCAGGGCCATAGTAGTAAGTATTATCACCCTCATACTCTCCAACAACCCCTCCTGGGAGGAGGATTCTTTCTTTTTCGCCTTTACCATCAAATTCAACTATGCCAACTAAATTTTGCTCTTCAAAGAGGTTTGCATCGGTTTTTATCTCGGCGATTGTTTTGCCATCTTTGTCAAAGATCTCATCAGCAACCAATCTTCCCTCATAACTCTGTATTACCCCACTAGTTGTGTAAACAGTGATTTTTGTTGGTTTCCCTGCATCCATTAGAACTTTATTCTCTATCCTGAAGGCTGCACCATCTCCAGCGATTATTACCTGCGCCGTATCAACATACCCGCCATCAGCTTCCTGAACAAAGAAAGCTCTTTTCCCACTCTCATCTTCAAACCTAAGCATACCCCCCCCTTTGAATTTAGCGAAAACCTCGCCTTGTTCATATTTGATGTCATCTAACAAGCAGCCTATTGCTGGAGCTATTTTATAAGGAGGATAAATATAAGGAGGATAAATATAAGGAAGATAAATATTATAAGGAGAATACACTGCATATCCTGTAAACCCTGATTTATCACGATCAACCTGAAGCATAAACCCATCCTCTGTGTAGGATAGTTCTGAACTGAGGCTTAATTCCTTGTGAACATCCTTAATATTATAGACTGCTGTTGTGAGTTTATCATCTCTGTATTGTAGTTCGATAAATTGCTTGTTTCCTTTGTCATCAATAATAAAGATTTTGTTTTTTAACAGAGTATCCCTTATCTTAACTTTATCATGACCCTCTTTGTTTAATCTTTTTAGCAGATCTGATCTTCTTAGCAGATCTGCATCTAGAGCAATTTCCAGAAGGTCACCTAGGAGTATATTAGCGTTTGTTTGTTCAACATCTTTTTCACTATTACCTAGGATTATATTAACACCTCTTTTGCCTTCAACAACCCCCCCTCCCACAATCACCAAAACAAGCACAATAGAAACTAAGATGATGAGATGTACATAATTATTCTTACTCCCGACATTTCTGCAATGCTTCATCCAACATCCTCTTTTTCACTTTATTATCCCTTACTAAAAAAATCCAGCCATCCATGGCGGCAGACGGCCATTTTGCTCAGCAAGGCTTCGCAAAATGTCCTACTCGGCACCCTCGCAAGCTCCCCCGCCTCGTCTGCGTCATGGCTGGATTTTTTTAGTTTAATACAGCCCCGCCCAAGTCTTGCAATGGGCTTTCCGCCCTGGCCGCCCCCGCCCCAAACTAGGTATGAGACTTTGGCAGCCAGTCTTGAGGGCATGCTCTGACTTTCTTATCTTTTAACCCTTTTTCCTCTTAGTTATTTGTTCTTGGTCATTGCTTCCTGCCCTTTCTTTTACCAAAAACCAATAACTAATTACCAGCAACTAATCACTTATTAACCCAAACCCGATACTCCCATTCGCAACCTTGCCTGAATTTACATCCTCCACATTTATAGTTAGGTTGTATCTGTCTGCATCAAGCTCATCTGTTGCGAGGCTTAAGCCGAATGGAACAACATAATCCTTATCCTCACTCATGTTGTAGCTTGCCCTTGCAATGTTGTCGCTTGTATGGCTCTCTATTATTCTGCCCCTGCTGTCCCTGAGCTCCACACTCTGTATAAAGGCGATGTTGTATCCCTCAGGATTCTCTATCCTCTTAAGCCCCCTTATCTCAGCATATATATAAACCTGCTCTCCAGGGCTGAAGGTATTGCCATGAGGGAGGTAACTCATGTTCTGGTATACAATGCTAGCAAGCTCAATCCTGTTAAAGCGGATGCTCTGGGAGAGCTGCTTAACAAGCTCCTGCCAGTTAGGTGCTGAACCCTCATCTTCCTCTCTGGGGGGTCTGCTAATAATCTTCCTTGTCTCATCTGATTCAGGTGTCTCATAGCTCTTGATTACAATAACAAAGGCAGCGACAAGCAGGATTACTGCGCAGATAACAGCCAGGCTTATGCGTGAGAAGAGAATTGCCTTGATGTGGCTACCATATCCTTTGCTTGCGCTTGGCTTGCTCTGCTGATTAAGGCTGCTCCCAGGCATGCCTGGCTGTACATTATAATTGTTGATGGGCTGGTTGATGGGCTTTGGAGGAGCATAATAAGTCCTCTCCTGGCTGTAAACATCCCCTGGCAAACCCCTTTTTATTGTCGGCATATACAGGCTTATCTAAACAAAGGTATTTATATATATGTTTCGTTTTTCCTCCTATATGAGGGGTCTTGCAATAACACATAAAGGCTTAGAGGGGATAGCAGCACTCGAGGTTAAGGAGCTGATAAAGAGAAGGGCTAAAGAGGCAGATTTTGTTGTAACCTTCAATAGCCGCTTGGAGGAGCTCTGCAGGCTCTGCTATCTCGGCAGGTCTTTCAGAAGGGTTCTGGTGCTTATAGCAGACTTTGATTTAGGGAATGACCCTGGCACAGAGCATATCTCAAGGCTTCTGAAGGGGCTTAAGGGGGCTGCCTTTGGGGATTGGATAAAAAAAGGTAAGAGCTTCATGGTAAGGACGCTCCATGCCCCCGGCATGGCATCCTCAGCAGATGTCTCTCCAATCGTAGGAGGGGCTGTGATTGACTGCATTGAGAAGGGCCTACACTTCCACGCGAGGGTTGACCTTGAAGACCCTGACATCAGGCTTATCGCATTCGTAAGCAGCACAAACATCTACATCGGCATTGACTTAGCAGGCTTTGACCTCAGCAAGAGGGATTACAAGATATTCAGCAGCCCGATCTCTATCAAGGGGACAATAGCATACGGCTTGCTTAGGCTTGCAGGTTATGAAGCCAGCAAGACGCTGCTAGATCCATTTGCGAACTGCGGCACAATAGCCATTGAGGCAGCCCTATTTGCAACTGCAAGGTCTCCGCACTACTTCAGGAAGAAGGAGTTTGCATTCGCTAAAATGCCTGGCCTAGAGGGATTTGATTTTCAGGACAGGGCAAACAACAAGGTGCCTAAGATATTCTGCCTTGAACCTAATCGCCAAAAACTAGCGGCTGCAAAGAAGAACGCCAAGATAGCAGACGCCAACAAGATCATATCATTCTCATCAGTAGACCTTGAATGGCTCGACACGAGGTTTGATAAGGGAAGCATAGATATTATCATCACTGATGTGCGGCAGCTGTCAGGGGGCTTAGGCTTCTACAGGCAGCTTTTCTATCAGGCAGACTATGTGCTGAGCAAGAGAGGATGCATTGCCCTACTGACAGAGAATCTGCCTGAAACAGCAGGCTTTAAGATTGAATCAAAATGCGGGCTTGCCTCAGGCCATGCAGGGCTCACACTTACCATATTAAAAAGGGGTGGGAAGAGGCGT
>PEYS01000173.1 GCA_002763335.1 Candidatus Woesearchaeota archaeon CG08_land_8_20_14_0_20_47_9
AAACTGCATTCAGAGGGTACGTAATAGCTTCTATTGCTTAGATCTGTATAAATTTCCATTTTCTTTGTTGCGTTATTCCAAGTGGTAGCCACGAGTATCCATTTATTTAGTTGGATAGTGCCCCCATACGTCTGGTAAAATGAGCCACAGCCGCTCCCTACAGTGTACATTCTGAGGAATGAAGAGCCTGCTGAAGGCCCTAGTCCTATGCTGACTCCACTGGTAAACACCATGTATTGGTAACCAGCAGTTCTCGTATGAACCTTTATCCACATGATAATTGTTCCTTTTGAGTTAGCTATGTTATCACTTGTAGGCAGCCTGACTTCTGAAGTAGCACGAGTTGATGTTGAGTTATTGGGCACTCCACTCCACGAGTAACCTGTACCGAGACTTCCATCTGCATAAGTAGTTGGGTAAGGTCCATAGCCAGCATAAGTTGAGTATTGATTTTCCAACTGCACTGCATCTATAAGCACTACCTTACCTGGTTTTACCGCGATTCCATAGCTTACATTCATAGCAGTTGCATTTAATCCACCACCAATGCGCCACCATCCACCCCCTTCATCTGTATAGGAAGTTCCCAGAAGTGATCCATTGAAATATAATTGGACTATTGACCCATTGACAGGGCCTCCTATGTTGCCACTTGTGTTATCAAGCACATACGCTGTGAGATAATACATTGAGGCACTCAGCTTCCTCGTAGTATACAACACAAAGCTCTCATTCCTCCCCACCGTGTTAACAGCTAGTGAGTAATTCCCATACTTCTTGTTCTCATCAGTTCTCCCGATCTGCTGTGCAACTGTGTCTTCGCCCTCTGCAACCAGCACCCATGTTGCCCCGTACATTCCAGTGATCTGGTTGTCTGATGGTGTTTGTGTGCTTACACGCAGACCTGCTATTACTGCGTCTGCCTGCTCGCTGCCGTTTTCTCTTGAGCCGACATGCAGTTTTGCTCCTGATGCTATTGTTGGTGGTGTTGTAAAGGCAGCGCTTGCATTAACTGCTGTGCTTGTTGCGTTTGTGCTGCTGATCCATAGGCCTAGTTGTCCTAGTGTGCTGTCCCACCATGCTGTTATCTTG
>PEYS01000079.1 GCA_002763335.1 Candidatus Woesearchaeota archaeon CG08_land_8_20_14_0_20_47_9
TGAGTTTGGTGGGGGTGTTGCTATTGAGAATAAGGTTGTGCCTGCTAGGTCTCGTGAGACATTCCGTCCTAACAATGTTATTCCAAATGTTCAGTTCTCTGAGGAGGTTACCTCTTCTCTTCCTATTGCGGCTGAACGTTCTACGTATTGGAATATAGGTGCTGGTCAGGGAGGGCATGCGACTGTTGGTGCTGCTGAGCCGAGTAATTCCTGGTACTTTGCTGACGGCTACAGTGTCGGGGATCACTACCCTTATATTCTGCTCTATAATCCTAACAATGATGCAACTCAGGTAAGGATTGATTTTATGCTGGCAGGAGATCCTGGCGGCTGCAGACATAAGACCGGAGCAGTGGTTAATGTTGGTGGTGTGGATTATGTTTGCAGCTCAGATGGAAGCTGGAGTCAGGGATAGGTTTTTGCGGGTTATATTTTTTTGTTATTGTTTTTTCCTAACCTCAGCAGCCCACTTATGCCCGTCAAGCCCTTCAACTTGCGCTATTCTTGACGCTACCTTAATCAGCTCTTCAGTACTTCTCTTGTTAACCTTCTGATAGGTAAGCACCTTCCTTAGTTTATTAACCACTTATAAGTAACCACTGATAAAAAGATTTATATACATTGTAATTATTTAGCTTTCTGAAGCACTTTTTGCATTATCATCACGATTCTGGAGAAATTTCAACAACAATAATGGCTTCGACGGTCATTTTTCCTGTTGGAAAAATGCCCTATTCCACTGACCATAACCCCCTACTCTGTATGGGAACGTGGTCAGCTCCATCTCGCCATTGTTGTTGAAATTTCTCTCCTAAATATATGCTGCAGCACCGAAATCCGTAAATAGTATAGCTACAATGTAGCTATCATGCAGAGGGAAACTCAGATTAGGTTAAGAGGCTATGAGATGCTAGAAAAGACTGTCAACAAAAGCGGCAATAGCGGAAGAGTCTATGTACCATTTGAGTGGATTGGAAAGCGCGTAAAGATAATACTGGTGGAACCGTGAACATCACAGATGAAATCATTCAAAACTTAAGAAA
>PEYS01000003.1 GCA_002763335.1 Candidatus Woesearchaeota archaeon CG08_land_8_20_14_0_20_47_9
CCATTTCCAAGTGAGATTAAGATCTGCTTTTTAGACGCCCTCGTGCGGGCGAGATTTTGACAAAGACTTAAAAACTAATAACCAACTATTAATAACCAACTACCATTAACCGTGAACAAAATGCAAGTCTTTATCGAACCTAATAGGCACATCAACATGCGCTTTAATGGCAGCGCAGCCAGCTTACTGAAAAAACTTAGATTAAATCAAGACTCTGTGCTGATAGTGAAGAATGGCAAACTGGTAACAGAGAAGGAGCGCTTAGGCGAGAGAGACAACATCAAGATAATGAGGGTGTTTTCTGGGGGGTGAAATACTGGAAAACTTTGACTACAGTCATTCCATCGGTGTGCTCGCGAGCGTTTGATTCCATTCGGCCACGAGAAATCCAAAGGATTTCTTGGCTTTTAATTGTCTCCAACAACTAATAATCAATTACCCCTTACTTGACCTCATCAGGCTCTTCCGAGGCCGCCTCCCCTTTCTTACCGCGGCCCTCTTCATGCAGAAATTCTATCTCATTCACATCAGGCACAAGCCTCTTTATCTGCTGTGTAAGTTTCTCCTTCACCTCAGA
Source organism: Candidatus Woesearchaeota archaeon CG08_land_8_20_14_0_20_47_9 (assembly GCA_002763335.1). Classification (GTDB taxonomy): domain Archaea; phylum Nanobdellota; class Nanobdellia; order Woesearchaeales; family CG1-02-47-18; genus CG1-02-47-18. The sequence continues at coordinate 578 of PEYS01000003.1, forward strand.
GTTAAGGTTGTCCATTGTCTTTACAGTTACCTTGCTGTCCTTGAGTGAGACATCAAAATCCCTCAAGCTCATATCCAGAAGGCTCTGTATCTTCTCAGCGGTCTCTGTGATCTTCCTGCTTGCTGTAAACTCATACTCAAGCTCCTTGCCTGCAAGCGGGTGATTAAAGTCAATAATAGTTCTGCCACCAGTCACCCCCTTGATAACCCCGAGAACGCCCCCGAAGTTGATCGTAAGCCCTGGCTTAGGCTCTACGTCCTGTTCGATAAGCGTGGAGGTTGGCATGATCTTGATAAGGTCAGCATTCCTCTTTCCAAAGCCCTCTTCAGGGCTTATTGTTACTGTATACTTCCTTCCAAGCTCCTTGCCAACAAGGGAATTGTCAAGCCCTGCCAGGACATTACCCTCGCCAACACATATCCTGATAGGGCTGTAGTTTGTACTGTGCTCTTGCTCTGTTGTGTCAAAGACAAGCCCAGAAGCCTTCTCGCGCCCAGTGAAGTGAAACTCTAAAAAGTCGCCCTTGTTTATCAGTTCATCCAATACAACCACCAACATGCAGCCTACTCAGGGTTCTCCTCGCCCTCCCGCCTTATGACCTTAACAGCATCCATCTTTATGGTTATCGGGATAGGCACTGCTGCATTGAGAAGCTCAACAACAACGTCTTCTTTGGTTTTATCAATCCTCGACACCTTTGCCTGCTCCCTCTTGAAAGGCCCGCTTATGATCTCAACAATATCATTCTTCTTTATGTTCATCTCCACCTTCTTTGTGGACTCAACCATATGCTCTATCTCAACAAGGTCAATCATCTTGGGCAATATGCCCCTGGCGTAAGGCACCTTAAAGGCAGCAGCCTCTGCCTCTGCCCTGTTCTTCGCCTCAATGAAGATGTAGCCCCTCATGCCGTGAGGTCTTACAATGGCGTAAACATCTATGCCCTTTTTCTTGGCATTGGATGTGATAAAGTCCATCACCTGGTCCTCGCGGTTAGCGGTTGTGCGCAGGGCAAATATCTGCGATGTTTCTGATGTTTCTTCAGCCATGCTAGTCTCACCCATAATTATAATGCTCTGATTCGAATATCATTTATGATAAGATGCTCCTGATCATCTGGACTAAGAAGCCAATAGCGCCGATGATGATCATACCCAATCCGGAGACCTTTACAATGGTCTTGAACTCATCGTTTGATGGCTTCTTTGTTACCTTAAGCACCCGTCTGCACTCAGCAATAAACTCGCTCAGCTTAGAAAGGTTTCTGCTAACGGTCTTACTCATTTTAGCTAACTCACAAAGTCAATTCCCAGTTCGTACTCGATCTCCTTCTTACGCTTTGTAGAAGACTTCCTGGCAGGCCCGAATATCTGGGTTGATGTAACCCCTGTCACGATCATCATTGCGCGGATCGTCTTAGGCATGTCCTCGTATATCTGTGCCCCCCATATGACCTTTGCGTTGCTGTCAAGCTTCTCTGATATTGTCTCAACAACGCGCCTGGCTTCCTCAAGTGTCATGTCAGGGCCGCCAGCAACATTTATAAGGGCACCGTTTGCCCCCGCGATGTCAACATCAAGGAGTGGATTTGAGACAGCCTTCTCAACAGCCTCTACAGCGCGGTTCTCGCTGTCACTCTCACCAACCCCTATCAGGGCAACCCCGCCGTTGCTCATCACAGCCCTTATATCAGCAAAGTCCAGGTTTATCAGGCCTGCCTTTGTAACGAGCTCAGCAATGCCCTTAACAGCGTTTGTCAGTATCTCGTCAGCAACCTTAAATGCTGTTTGCAGGGGCAGGTCAGGGGCAAGCTCCAGGAGCTTGTCGTTCGGGATCACAATTAATGTGTCCACTACTGCCTCCAGCTTCTCAAGCCCAATAACCGCATTCTCATATCTGCGGTTGCCCTCCATTGCAAAGGGCATTGTGACTATGCCGACAGTAAGAGCACCCATCTTCTTGGCAATATCCGCAATTATAGGGGCGCTCCCAGTGCCTGTTCCGCCTCCAAGGCCGCAGGTCACAAACACCATATCAGCGCCCTGAAGCGATGTCTTTATGTCATGCTCCTGCTCGCGCGCAGCCTCCTCTCCAACCTTCGGATTAGAGCCTGCACCAAGGCCATGGGTAAGCTCGCGACCTATGAGTATCTTCTTGTCAGCGGTTGTATAGAGAAGGTCCTGGGCGTCTGTGTTGATTGCAATAATCTCAGCACCGATAATGCCGACCTCGCTCATGCGGTTTATGGTGTTGTTGCCTCCGCCGCCTGAGCCAACCACCTTTATTGTCGCCTTCTGTTTTGAGAGCAGCTCCTCAAGCTCCTCATCAATAGGGCTTATGACCCTCATTGGGTGGCCCATCTTGTTCAGCCTTGAGGCCTTCAGCTCCTCAGCTTTGGGCTTGGGCTCTGTATAAGCTTGGGGCTCTGGCTTTAAAGGCTCCAAATGCTCATCGCTGTTCATATCTCCATCAATATTTCCCATAAAGCTCTCCAAAACTCCCACCTCAGCATAATCCCTTAATGACGTCTGGCCAATGATAAATAATACTTCTATTTAAAGTTTTGCGGAATGGGTGTGGTTATTTCACTGTTAAGGCTGTCTGTTCACGCCCTTGTTTATGCCCTGCTACCAGAGCCAGAGCTCCTTGACGCAGCAGTAATAATGCCCCCTATGCCTGCAAGCAGAGCAATAAAGCCCACTATGCCGCCTATTATAGGCACGATCCTTATAAGCGATAGGGCTACAACCCCGATTACCAGGCTTATAAAAGGAGAGGTGTCCACCCTAAGGTATGCCTTGAGTATAATCTGCCCCAGTATAAGCGAGGCTATTATATTGCTCACGTAGAGGAGTACCAGGTAGAGGAGCAGGAGCAGGAGGGCTGCGGGAATGCCTATTATGGTTATAATCAGGAAGACTGCCAGAATAGGAATGCCTATGATCCCGAGCAGGCCGTATGCAATGCTCATCGCAAACCTGTTAAGTACTGCCTTTGCAGCATCAAGGCAGAACCTGCGCATTATGATAAGGAGGATTATGCCCACCACGATCATAAGTATAGCAGAGTTCACCCTGCTCAGGCCACCTAAACCTAGCATCATCGGCATAACCCTTGTCTGTGAGGGTTTTAAAATGATTCCTCCTCCAACCATCTTATGGTCAATTGAACCTGCTGATCTTCCACTGTAGGTGAGGCTGCCCTTTATAAAGGCGTCCTCTTTAAAGGCAAGCTCGTCTGATACTATGTCAGCATCGCCCTCAACAACAGAGTTTATAACAAGCCTGCCTGCCCTGACGATAAGGTCTCCCTTTACATTCCCCTCAATTGAGACGTCACCACCGTAAATCACTAGGCTCTTGCCAATAACTGCCTCAGGGCTTACCACTATCCTGCCCCCGGCAGCAGAAACATCGCCATCTGTAATGCAGCTTATCATGATGTTACCCCCTGCTACACGGAGGTCATCCCTGATATAGCCTGCTGCGCTTATATCGCCTGCGGCAAGGGTGGCATCGCCATTAACCTGCCCGGTAGTTGTTACCTGCCCGCCTGCAGCAACGAGGTTGCCATTTATTGTGTTGCCCACATCAATCCTGCCGCCTGTAATGTAGAGGTTGTCATTGACAATGCTGGCTGTGCTTGCCACCTCCTCGCCTGTCTTGAACTCAGCAGCAGATGCGCTGAATGAGAGCAGCAGTGCAAGTATAATTGTTAAAAAGGTTAAGAGGGTGAAAAGCCTGGTTTTTCTCGCGAGTCTCATTTTAATAATGTGAAGATAAGTGCTTAGGCGTGGGCAGTCAGAGAATTATAAAAATCTTTTGATGAGAAAGGGCTTGAACACCTCACCTTACGGCTCGATTCAAGATTTCCTTAGGCCAGGGGCGCAAAAGGTTTATAATGACGTTTCGAGTATAGGCCAAGGGGATATTATGACCACTCAGTGCCTAGAGGAGATTGTATATACAATTCCTTCTACAACCCTAGTTGCTGAAATCCAGACTATTCTAGTGCAGTTTAGAAATGAGGTTAAAAATGCGGGCAGCACACTATACCGCGGCCTGGAAGAGCTGATATGCTATGTTAGCCAGGTAACGAACTCTATTCGCAGGCCCTTAACAAGGGGCCTGATAATCTCCCTAATTGTGTTGCTGGTTGTGACACAGCATAGCAGCGCAGTTGCAAGCGAGGCAACAAACAAGGCATGGCCTTCCCTGTACTCGCTTGGGGTTGTTGAAGAAGAGCAGATCGAAGCAGCAACACTCCCCGACATCTTCTCGCTTTCACATGAAGTAATCAACTATGTCAGAGGGGTCTACTGCTTTTACCAGAGGGTGTTTTACCTCGCTAGTCAAAATAGACTCGGGGAGATAGCTGAATCAACAAAACTGCAGATACAAGTCCAGCATAGCTACCTAAGGCTGCTTCAGAATTTAGTCTCTAATTGTGCTAACCCTGAAACAGTGTCAAACTATATCCATGATCCTATTGCAAGGGATCAATTATGCAATGAGATACAGCCTACTATTGACCGCTTAGATGAGCTGGCTAGGGGGCTGCGTGAGTATATGGAGAAGAAAGGGATTGAATGCCCCGAAGGCATGTACACTATTGCAGAAGATAGCTCTGAGACTCAGATTCCGCGCGCCTATCTAGAAGCAGTGGTCCCTCCTGAGAGGCTTTTAGGTATGCTCAAGGGGGTACAAACATACGTAGAGCAGGTAGGCCAGTCTTATATTACTGTATATGACACTGCTGATGAGGGTATTAACAGCAGGGGTAAAAATAAAGCTAACTATGCCCGCAAAATAAGAGAGCTCTCAGGTGATCAGATAAATATGCTGACATTC
>PEYS01000194.1 GCA_002763335.1 Candidatus Woesearchaeota archaeon CG08_land_8_20_14_0_20_47_9
GAACAATTAGTTTGAGCAATCAAGCCTGCCAGGAATGCATTGATATTGGAATGAAAGCAAATACCTTCAATAAAACCAGGCTGCATCATCTCACCTATACTGTTATCAGGAAAGCTCATCCAGAACTCAACAGCAGCCTTGTTACTGCTGTCAGAGACCAAGCAAGTGATATGCTCAAAAGGCTCAAACTCAAAAAGAAACCCACTAAAAAACAACATTCTTCTGTTAGGCTCAATCATAACACTTTCAAGTTTTTTCCAGATTCTAAAATAGTTAGCATAAGCACAATCAATGGAAGGCAAAAATATACTGTCAAAATCCCGCCATATTTTGAAAAATATGATTTCAAAGATTCTGATTCTGCAAGAATCAGAACTAAAAAAGGAAGGATATTCCTTGACATTATCGCCGAAATAACCACTCCTAATAAAAGAGCATTTAAGAAGATCATCGGCGTTGATAGGGGAATTTACAATCCAGCAGTCACATCAGATAACACTTTTTTCAACAGCAAAAAGCTCCGTGAAGTCAAAGGGAGTTATAAGCATTTGAAGGGATGCCTTCAGCGAGCAGGCACTCGTTCAGCCAAAAGGCATTTGCAAAGGCTGGCTGGACGAGAGAGACGGTTCGTCGCTGACATGAATCATTGCATCTCAAAAGCAATCGTTAATAAGGATTGCGATACTATCGCCCTTGAAGAATTGAGAACAGGAAATATGAAGAGAAAAGGCAGAACAGGAAAGAAAACCAGAAGCCTTATTGGGAACTGGAGTGCAAAACAACTCTTGAGTTTTATCCAATACAAAGCCGAGATACTTGGCAAGAATGTGATCCTTGTCAATAGCAACTACACAAGCCAAGCCTGCAATAGATGCGGAAACATACACAGGGCTAACAGAAAAGGCAGGCTTTTCAAATGTTCAGTTTGTGGTTTTACCCTTCATGCTGACCTCAATGCTTCACGCAACATCGCTTGTCTTGCCAAAGGTAAAATAAGCAGGCTGAATGTCAACCAGCCAATCGTAGCGTATGATAAATTCAAAGCCTCACTCCGT
>PEYS01000093.1 GCA_002763335.1 Candidatus Woesearchaeota archaeon CG08_land_8_20_14_0_20_47_9
GGTAGCTCGCCCTTTAGGGCGAGAACTTTTGAGTCCGAAAATCTGCGTTTCGAAGCGAGGGGCGTAAAGCCCCGACTTTTAAGTCGGGGATAGCCCCGATCAGCAGATTTTCGTTACACTCACAAACAGACCGCTGGCAACACCCTCTACTAAAAAGAGGTGGATAATGCGCCAAACAATTATAAGGCCGTATATTAAGAAGTAAACAATAATTGTCTTAATGAAAATATTGGGTTTCAGGTTAGTTTTCATCTATGATCAATCACTCCTATTTACTTATATTTAGGCTGTGGGGCAGAATATGAATAGCATAAGTAGTTTCAGAAATCTAGATACTTCATATTCCGAAAGCTTTAAATACTAAAATCACTACTTTTTAATAGTGAAAGGTGATCTGTATGCTTGATAATATCATAGAGCAGCGGGATAACAAGGAGCTTAGGAAGAAGGGAGAGGCTGCTGAAGAGGCAACCAGGCTTATAAGCAGAGGGCTTTGATGTAGGCGGTGTTTAAAGAGGGATAAGGAATGTCAGACGAGCTTTATGATGATGAGGAGTTTGATGTCCTCACTGAGATAAAGCAGAAGAGACAGCTAAAACTAAAGCAGAGGGAGTTTATAAAGGAGCTGAGCAAGAAGAGGCTCTCAAAGCATGAGATGGACGAGCTTCTTGGCGGAGTAGAGGCGTTATAGTAAGGATTATGTGGGCTTTGAATAAACCCTACAGGGGTTATTCAAAGCCCACTAATTTAGGTGGTGTCGGTTTTTGACGATATTTGGCGCCAGAAAACTTTGAATACCGAGGCGAGCCATGAGCGAAGCCGAGTGTATTCAAAGTTTTCTCTACTGAAAACTATTTATACCCAAGCAGAATAACCCCCAGCATAGTTGCTTGGGGGGGATATTTATAAAGCAGAATACGCTTATTGACTATGCTGCAGCTATAGTAGTGTTCTCGCTCCTGCTCTGGGCAGGATGCTCCAACCTATGGGGTGCAAGGATTAAACATGCCTATCCTGAGGGCTATCTTGCATCTGACGCATTCCAGCAGCAGGTCAGGGCAGAATACATCAAGGATGCAGGCAACTACAATCATGAGCCTCCATACACATCCCAAGGATATGAGGATGTTGTTGGCAGCTATCCTCCTGTAATGCACATTCTAGGAGCTGCCCTCTCCATGCTCTCAGGCCTTGAGGTGTATGACGGGGCATACCTGCTTGTCTTCCTCCTCGCATGCCTCTCAGCAATAACAACCTACCTGATTATAAGGGAATTCTCAAGGCAGGTTGCACTCCTCTCAATACCCTTATCAGCCCTGGTCTTCTCAAAGAGCATCTACCTTGCATTTGCATGGGGGCACTGGTCAGCCCTGACAGCCCTAGCGTTCCTGCTCCTCTTCTGCTGGACAATTGTCAGGATAAGGCTAAAGGGAATGCATATAATTCTCGCAATAGCACTTATTGGCCTTACACTCACACACACCTCTGAGATGATATTTGCTGTGCTATTCCTCGTACTGTGGCTTGCAGCAGACCTTGCGATACGATACTTACATATGGCTCAAGCCAAACATAAGGCATCTCACCCCTCACCTATGTCCTCTTACCTCTCAGGACTCATAAGGCGCCTGGGCATATCAGCAATTATCATAATCGTGGCTAGTTCGTATTTCCTGGCCATGTTCTACCAAGTCTGGATGAAGGCCCAGCCGTATCAGTTCGGGGCAATGCCTACATGGCCTAATAACCCTGCCTTTTATGTTGCTGACTTTGGCTGGCTGCTGGGAATAATAATGGTGATAGGGGCGATTGTCAGCATAGTTCTCCTGCTGTCAAAGGCCACTAAACCAGGAAAGAGGGCTGTAATCATTATAGCCTGGGGCATGCTCCTCCTCGGCTTTACAAACTACCTTGGTTTTAGGGTCAGGGCATTCCAGCTCAGGTTCTTCTGGCCATACCTCCTGGCGCCATTCCTTGGTATTGGGCTTTATATCATAATAAAGACACTTTTAAGGCGGGTCAGTATCATTAAGGCTGCAGTTATCTCTGCCTTGCTCCTGGCAATGACTCTGAACATCATAAGCATACCAGCAATAGGTATGCCTCACTATGATAAGATGACTGGAAGCATCATGGATCAATACCACTGGGATGCCCTTGTCTGGATGTCCAAGAACACTGAAGAGGATGCAGAGATATACTTCTTCTACGGCGACCTTTATGACCAGGATGCAGTCCTTAGAAACTCAAAGCGCAATCACGTGCTCCTAAAGCCCTATGACTTTGTTGCAGCAATACAGAACAGGACAATTAAGCGTACTTACGATACTGAACAGCCAGGCCAGGGATTTTACTACTACAAGATCTCCACCTTTAAGTTCGGGCTTCACCCTAACAAGCCAGAGGGCCAGATGGATATATGCAGTTTTGGTTACCTTGTTTTTGACACCCAGCCAGGAAGGGAGCAAAGCATACCTCTAATACAATACAACCTGCTTTTAAGGCAGAAGCTGCTCGAGAAAACGTGGATAGAGGAGGTCTTCTCAAACAGGGTTGTAAGCATTTTAAAGAACAGTAAGCCAGGTGATGATTGTATTGAGACTCAGACATTTGAATAAGCGGAAGCAATTTAGCAATCTGGTCGAAGAAAAATCCAGCCATGGCGCAGGCTCGGCGGTAAACTCGCGAGGGTGCCGAGTAGGACATTTTGCGTAGCAAAATGGCCGTCTGCCGCCATGGATGGCTGGATTTTTCTTAGCTTAATAATTCAGAAATCAGGTTAATAAAAATGAAAATGAAGAAGCACAGGTCAGCTAAGAAGGCAGGGAGGCATAAAGGCGGGTCTGCAAAGCAAATGACATCTGAAAATCATTTAAAGAAGAGGCATTTAAAACACAGCAAGCCCTCAACCAAGGATGAGCTAATAAGCCTGGCAGCCTCACTCATCATATTTATCATAATCCTAAAGCTAGTATTTTACAACGAGGCATTTATGGTAACAGCGAGGCTTGCAGCATCAATCTTCTGGATGTTCACCCTGCCTGGATATGCGGTCATGCTATACTGGCGGCAACGCCTGGACTTTCTGACAAGGCTTGTGATAGGTACAGTTCTGGGGGCGTGCATATTCGGTGTTGCTGCTTACTACCTTGGCATCGTAGGGCTGCAGCTTGGAAGAAGCATATTTGTAGTGCCGGCTGTTGTGATGGGTGTTGGGGTTTGGGTGGGTTGTTCAATAAACATTAAGTAAAAAAAATTCGCCTGATCGGGGCAAAATTGAGTAACAGAAGTTGTTGTTATAGCAGATACGCTTCAATCAATCCTCTCAGCGATTCGTAATAATCCCTAAAAACAAAAGTCCAATCTGTGCTTTCTTTCGGAATATCTTTTGATCTGCTATTGATAAAGTCAAAAGCTCGCCCGCACAAAGCAAGCGGGGGGCATGCTCGATTGCCTTGCTCGGCGGGCGAGCTTTTTGCAGCAGGGCTTGTTTTGACTCCTGCCGTAAGGCAAGCCCAAACGCTTTGTTTTCTTGTGGCCGAATGGAACCGGCGTGTTTACAGTGAACACATTAGTGGAATGACTGCATTTAAAGGTTTTGGTTTAAAACAAAAAATGCAGTAAGGCTGTACTGGCGTAAGCGTCTTGACTTCCTGACAAGAATCATCACAATAGTCTAGTTATGCAACGAGTAAGGGCCCGGAGTTAGCGGAGTGTATGGTGCGCCTAGTTGACCAATAGGTTGCAAGTCTCCTGGCAATCTGGCAGCAGCGTTGGTCTCTCTAAGTACGCGATCCATTGACCATAATGCATAATTATCATCCTGTGGAAGGTTAAAGCGGCCTTTTCCTATTGCGTAATCGCCTCTGGGCAGGATAGGTGGCCCAACCTGAATATCATAAGTAGGTTTACGAGTGGTTTGTCCATCTGCTAATCTTTTCATCAATTCATTTATTAATACAACAAAAGACAGCAATGATGCAATGCCATACATCTTGCATCGCTTCTCAGCAACAGCAGCTAGACCCTCATAGTGCTCTATCAAGTCAGGCCTCGAAGCCTTTCTAGCCTCTTCTGTTGCGTGTGTAAAGTAGTTGTATAAGAATCGCTCAACAGCAAACTCTTTTTTTAACATATCTAATTGAGAACTGTAGCCCTCATGGTGCATCATCTGATGGCCGTGTTCATGGCAAATCTTGTAATCAAGCCATTGTTCTTTAGTAAGCCCCTCAAGACGAGCTGCACCAACAGGCTTTCCAAGAACAGCTGTATTTTCAGAAACTCTCTCGTACCGTTGATCTTTATAACAATATGCACCGACCTCTTTTGGAAGCGCATCAGTTGCTCCAAATATTCTGAACCTCTTTGGTTTAAAGCCGTGGGCATGAGCATATGTTCTGAATCTATTTGCGCACCCGTTCTTTTCCCATAACTTATACTCTTCATGCAACAGATTCTGAGCCTTAAGGAGCCTCTCAGCCTTTTCTCCAGCTGTTACACTACCTTCTCCCTTCCTCTTAAGGGCATCTTCAAGGCTTCTAAGTCTCTGACCATAAGGTTTACGAAGGTCGCCCTCATCAGAGCTAAGTACATAACCTTCGTTTTGATCTAATACCGACATAGTTAATGGAAAGCATCCATTACCACCAGGCACACCACACTCACGAATAGGATGGCTTCCATTTCTGAATAATCTTTCAACAGATTCATCAATAGTAATCATAGTTCTATAGTAGTTAAAAACAATATTAAAACCTTTCGCTAATTTTGCTCTAACCTACGCTTACTTTATAAATAAGACCCCATCCATGCCCTCTAACTCTTTATCACCTGTTGCAAACCTCATGTTGTGCTCTTGGGCGTAGGTGTAGCCAACGCAGTCAAAGAATGATGGGCGCTTTTGTTTGTTGTCGATTCTAAACCTAATTGCCTTTATCAGAATACCCCTGGAGACTGGTTTACAAAAGGCACTTAGCCTTTTATGCCAGTAGTCTGCTGTTTTTTCATTGTATCTTCTGTACATATTGGCATAAAATTCAGCCATTGTGAGGTCGGTGATTACAACATCCTCATTGAGTAGGCTGGCAAACTTTGGATTGCCATTGTTGATCTCTATAAGGGCGTAGGTATCAAGGCACAGCATCCTCATTTCCCTCTTCCAGCAGGGCTCTTACTTCTAAGAACTCCTCTCTGCTTATCCTCTTCTTTTTACCAAATCCGAATAGTTCCTTTAACGGATTTTCTTTTTTTATTATCTCCACTATAACCTCTTCATCCTCACCAATTCCCATCCTTCTCAGCTCATCTTTTGGGATCAGCAACCCAAGTGAGTTACCCCACTTCTTTATTTTACTGGTTATCAT
>PEYS01000162.1 GCA_002763335.1 Candidatus Woesearchaeota archaeon CG08_land_8_20_14_0_20_47_9
AAAAAACTTAAATAGACCCTTCCAATCGCTCTCTAGATGCAGCAGCAAAAGCCCAAGTTTATCTTTGTCTCAGGGGGCGTTATCTCAGGGCTTGGCAAGGGCATCACAGTTGCCTCAATCTCCAGGCTTCTCTCATCAAGGGGTGTTTCAGTCTGCCCTGTGAAGTGCGAGAATTATCTGAATATCGACTCAGGCACGATAAGGCCGACAGAGCATGGAGAGGTCTTTGTCTGCGATGACGGCATTGAATGCGACCAGGATTTGGGGCACTATGAACGCTTCCTAGACATCCCCCTCAGAAGGGCGAACTTCATAACCATGGGTCAGATTTATCAGACAGTCATTGACAGAGAGCGCCACATGGGTTATGATGGCGAGGATGTAGAGGCAATACCGCATATATGCAATGAGATTATGAGGCGATTTGACGAGGCTGCGCAGCAGTCTAAGGCAGATGTGGTTATAATCGAGCTCGGAGGCACTGCAGGAGAGTACCAGAACGTATTCTACTACGAAACTGCTCGTATGATGCGCCGTAAGAACCCTGAGAGCACGACACACATCCACGTTGTTTACCTCCCTGTGCCTGCAAGCATCGGCGAGTTAAAGTCAAAGCCCGCCCAGATGTCAGTGAAGATGCTCAACAGCATGGGGATACAGCCTGATTTCCTCGTCTGCAGGGCAGAGCGCACAATTGATGCTCCTAGGATAAACACCCTGAGCAGGAACTGCGGGCTTGAGAAGGATGACATCATAGCAAACCCTGATGTGCCCTCAATCTACGAGGTGCCCCTTGTCTTTGAGGATCAGGGCTTTGCAGACAAGATACTTGCAAAGCTCAGCATCACGCCAGGGAAACAGGATATGACTGAGTGGCGTGATTTCGTCTCCAGGATAAAGAAGGCCTCCAGGACAGTTAAGATCGGCGTTGTTGGCAAGTACTTCACAACAGGGGATTACCACCTTGAGGATTCCTACGTCTCTGTGATAGAGGCGATAAAGCATGCAGCCTGGGCCCATGATGCCAAGCCCCTGATAAGCTGGGTTGACAGCGAGGCAATTGAGAGGGAAGGCACAGACGCCCTTGAGAAATTTGACGCCATCATTGTGCCTGGAGGCTTTGGAGCTAGGGGCACTGAGGGCATGATCCAGACAGTCAGGTTTGCAAGGGAGAAAAACAAGCCCTACCTCGGCCTGTGTTTTGGCTTGCATATGGCTGTCATTGAGTTTGCAAGAAACGTATGCGGAATGCAAGGAGCTAATACAACAGAGATTGATCCGGAAACAAACTACCCGGTAATAAGCCTGCTTGAGGAGCAGCACAGCCGGATGGAGAAATCAGAGTACGGGGCAACCATGCGTCTAGGGGCATTCCCTGCTGTCCTTAAGGAGGGCAGCCTTGTGCGCAAAGAGTACGGGCGCAGCGAGATCAGCGAGAGGCACAGGCACAGGTATGAAGTCAACCCCAGGTTTATTGAGCAGCTGGAAAGCAAAGGCCTTGTCTTCTCAGGCCAATCACCTGACCGCAAGCTAATGGAGTTCCTAGAGCTTCTAGGGCACAGATACTTTGTGGCAACGCAGGCCCATCCTGAGTTCAAGTCAAGGCCGATGAAGCCATCTCCGCTGTTTGACGGGCTTATCAGGGCTGCGCTGAGCTAGCCCTCACACGATGCCTATGAAACAAACCACGAAACTAGCTCTGTATCCTCACCCTGCTCTTATTATCCCTTCTTCAGCAGCTCCACAAGCCTTCTCCCAAACTCCTTGGCAGCAGCAGGCCCGTTTGCTGTCACTATGTTTCCGTCAGCAACCACGCTCTGCTTGACAAGGATTGCGCCGCCCAGCTCTAGAGCAGCCCTTGACTCAGGGGTTTCAAAGACTGTTGCCTGCCTGTCCTCAAGAACACCTGCCTTTGCAAGGATCATCGGGCCTATACAGATTGCCCCTAGCTTCTTGCCAGCCCTATTAGCATCTGCGAGCAGCTTTAGCACCTCAGGATGGTTTGCAAGCTCTGGCGAGCCTGCACCACCAACAACAACTATAAGCCCGTAATCATCAGCCTTGGCGTCCTTCACTGCAAGGTCAGGCTTAACCTCTGCACCGAGCATGCCTCTAGCTGTAGCGGTTGTGATTGAGGCAACCTCGCACTTATAGCCCGCTTGCTCAAGAATCCTCTTAGGCTCTGCAAGCTCCTCATCTCTAAACCTGTTCTGAGCCACTATAAACAAGACCTTTGGCATTTCAGCATCACCCCCTACAGGGTTAATACCCTCCTGACTTACTCCTGAATCAGCTGAGGCAGCTTGCGGCATCTCTGACTCGCTATAGCTCTTATCATCAGCGCAGCCTGCAAGAATCGCTGCCAGCATTACCAGTATCAAAAGAGCTGATAACCCCCTCATTGCTCGGTTATTGGTGAAAGGGTTTTAAATAGTTTTCTAAGCTGTAGACTGTGTACTCAGAAACTTTACTTAACAGTAAAAACTGGGCCTGCAGGGATTTGAACCCCAGACATCCGGCTCTCCTAGCTGTATAGAACGCGGACATATAAGACCGGCGCTCTAATTGCCCGGGCACAAGGCATTATGCTTGTTGTGCTTGTGCCTGCCAGACTGAGCTACAGGCCCGAATAAGGGAGCAGAGTTCGCTACTGATTATAAATATTTTGCGTCACATCTCAGGCGGCATCCCTTCTGGCATTCTAGGCGCATGCTCCTTTGTGCCTGCTGCAATCACGTCATCAATGCGGAGTATCATCATAGCCACCTCTGATGCTGAGCTTATTGCCTGCGTCTTGATCTTGAGGGGTTCTATAACTCCTTCCTTCCAGGCATCCATGACCTTGCCTTTAAAGACGTCAATCCCTGCTGTCTTCTGCCCCTTGTCGTGGGCTGCCTTGAGCTCAGTCATCATGTCTATCGGGTCTAGACCAGCATTCTCTGCAAGCGTCCTTGGAATGACCTCTATTGCATCTGCAAATGCGTTCACAGCAAGCTGCTCCCTGCCTGAGAGTGAGGTTGCGAATTCTCTTACGCCCCTTGCCAGCTCTATCTCTACAGCCCCTGCCCCTGCAACTGCACGCCTCGTCTTTACTGTTGCAGCCACATCACCTATGGCATCGGTTACTGCGCGCTTTATCTCCTCAATGACGTGCTCTGTACCCCCTCTCACCAGGAAGGTGACTGCCTTGGCGTTCCTGCACTCCCTTACATAGGTCATGCTCTCATCTCCCACCTTGCGCTCCTCTACAATGCCCGCGTTCCCGAGATCGTCCTTGCCCAGGTCATCGAGCTTTGTAACTATCTTGCCGCCTGTTGCCCTGGCGAGCTTGTCCATATCGCTCTTGCTTATACGCCTAGCTGCATAGATGCCCTTCTTTGCCAGGAAGTGCTGCGCAAGGTCATCAATACCCTTCTGGCAGAATAGCACTGTTGCCCCTGATGCAATGATCTTATCAGCCTTGTCCCTGAGTATCTTCTCCTCCATATCAATAAAGGCCTGTAGCTGGTTAGGGTCAGTAATCTGTATCTTCGCCTCTGTCTCAGTGTCCTTGATCTCTATTGCAGAGTCAACTAAGGCAATTTTAGCGTTCTTCACTGTCTTCGGCATCTCTGAATGCACGCGCTCCTTGTCAAGTATGATGCCGTCAACAAGCTCGCAGTCCTCAACAGCAGCACCAGCACGCTTCTCAATCTTGATGTTATCCATATCCACAAGAGTTTCGCCATTAACAGTCTCTGCAACGCTCTTAACAGCCTTTACAGCGAGCTGGGCCAGGTGCTCCTTCGCAGTCTCTGCCCCCTTGCCAGTCATAGCTGTTATGGCTATATTCCTGAGGGTATCCTCATCCTTCTCTGTTATCTCCCTGGCCATGGCCCTTAGAAGGCCCTGAGCCTTCTCAGAGGCGATGCGATAGCCCTTCACAATAACAGTGGGGTGGATCTCCTGCTCTAGGAGGTCCTCTGCCTTCCTCAGGAGCTCCCCTGCAATTACAACTGCAGTTGTCGTGCCGTCTCCTACCTCATTCTCCTGGGTCTTTGCAACCTCGACAATCATCTTGGCAGCAGGGTGCTCGATGCTCATCTCATCAAGAATAGTTACGCCGTCATTTGTGACAATCACGTCGCCTATAGAGTTTACGAGGAGCTTGTCCATGCCCTTAGGGCCTAGAGTTGTCCTCACTGTCTCTGCAACGAGCCTTGCAGCCATGATGTTGTTGTGCTGAGCCCCCCTGCCACTGCTCCTTGAGCTGCCCTCAGGCAGTATAAATATCGGTTGGATCTGCTTTGCCATTTTTATACCCCCTATTTTCTTTCTTTGATTAATAGTCGTTCTGTTAAGGAGTCTGGTAGGAGTATTTAAAATTTTGGTGAGATTTTTCACTAAGCTCAGGTCTAAAAATAGGGACTAGGACTTATAACAAAAAACCAAAAGAACAAACTTAACACCCCCACAACTTATTTATACTGGTTTAAAAAATGGTGTTATCGATGCTAAGATGGACGACACACAGCAGGATCCAGCTACAGCTGCAGAAGTGAAGACTGGCTCAGCAGAGCAGGAACTCAGGAAACAGATAGAAGCCATGCTATTCTCAGCAGGGCGCAAGATGGATGTTGAGGAGCTGGCGAGGCTCTGCAATATGAAGGATCACGGGATAATAAAGAGAGAGCTAGAGGAGCTTAAAAAGGCTTATAAGGCATCAGGATCAGCACTTATGTTTATTGAAGAGGGCAATTCCTGGAAGCTCACTGTTAGAGAGCCTTTCCTACCTTTGGTGCAAAGAATTGTTGCAGAGACAGAGCTTGAGAGGTCTGTTATGGAGACTCTGGCTGTCATCGCATGGAAGATGCCTGTCCTGCAGTCAGAGATTGTTGACACAAGGGGGAGCAAGGCTTATGAGCATATAAAGGAGCTTATGGAACAGGGCTTCCTGACAAAGGAGAGGAAGGGGAGGAGTTACAGGATCAAGCTCTCCCAGCGCTTTTTTGACTACTTTGACCTTGAGAGCATAGAGGCAATAAAGAAGAGCTTCCTAGAGCATGGTGATGCAGACGAGATAAAGAAGCTAGAGGAGGACATCGAGCTTAAAGAGGCGCAGATTGGGGAGGCTAGGAGGCTTGAGGAGGAGATGAAAGAGGAGAGGGAAGAGGAAAGATTACGGGGTGGGCAAGAAGAGTTGATTGAAGAAAATATTCAGGATAAGAAGAAGGAGTTAGTAAAAGACATAAAAGAGCTCGCCAAGAATAGTAGTCAGGCTGATACTATTTCTAACACAGGTACCAAGCAGGATCAGGTCTCATAAATCCTGTTGTCAAAAGCATAATGAAATTAGAGGAAAACAATTCGCATAACTCACCCAGTCTTTATCTTCACAACAATCCCCTCAATAAGCCTAATATGAGTCAGGATCCTTCTCAACCTCCCCAGGCTTCAGAGCCTTAAAGCAGTAAGAGGTTTGATTCCTGCATATCATTTAGATGGTTTGATCTTGTTTTTATAATTTGCCTATTAAGGCGCGCTACTCATATCTTAAAGCATCCACAGGCTTAAGGCTTGCTGCCTGAAGTGCCGGCAGGGTGCCAGAAGCAGCCCCCACAACAAAGGCAAATGCAAGCGCTCCCATGATAAGCTGCCAGGGAAAGTAGGCTCTTAGGAGGCTGTCTCCCAGGGCCATTGTTATTGCAAACTCAATGGCCTTGCTTATGCCAAAGCCAAGAACTACGCCTATAATGCCCCCTGTAATGCCCAGAAGCCCTGACTCAAAGAGGAATAGCTTCATTATGTCACTGTTTCTCGCCCCAACCGCCTTCATTATGCCTATCTCCTTAGTGCGCTCAAGCACAGCAGTGTACATGGTGTTCATTATACCTATGCCCCCAACCAGAAGCGATATTGCAGCTATGCCTACAAGGACTGCCTGAACAACCCCGATGATCGCATTAAATGAATTCAGAATCTGCTGCGCAGTCTGCACAGTGAAGTCCTCCTCGCCCTTCTTCCTGCCGTGATCCTGCCTTAGCTCCTCGCTTATGGCGTCAGCAACCCCTGGCGGGTCAAGCCCCTGCCTCACCAGGATGCTTATCATTGATACCTCCTCTGAGCGGTTGAACATCCCATCACAGAGGTGCATAGGGATTCTTATGATTAAGTCATGAACACCTGTGCCTGCCTTCTTCTGCACGCCAACAACCTCAAAGCGTTTGCCATTAATGTACAGCTTGTCCCCTGCCTTCACAGGCTTGTCAAAGTAGTCTGTCCCGAACCTGTAGCCTGCAACAGCCACATAGTTATCCCCTCCCCTGAGCTCGCGTCCAGTTTCTATGTCGAGGAAGCTTATGCTCCTTATGGCCTTTAATGACTCTGCGTCTGTTGGGGTGCACATCACCATGCCGTATTTAACCTCGTCCTTGAACTCGAGCTTTGCATTGGTGATGAACATACCCAGGGCGTACTCAACACCTGAGACGCGCCTAACAATCCTGACATCGCGGTCATAGAGCTTTGCTGACAACATGCTTGAGCCTGGAGTGCCGCCAAAGGCGCTTCCAGGCTGCACTGTGATGCGGTTTGTGCCGACCTTCTCAAACTCCTCGTTAATGGTTCTCTGAAAGCCCTGTCCAATGGAGATCAGGGCAACAACTGCTGCGATGCCCACAAATATGCCCATCATGGTAAGCCAGCTTCTTAGGCGCTTCTTGGTTATGTTCCTCGCAGCCATGATGAGGTAGTCTGTTATCATGCTACTTCCTCAATGCCTCTACAGGGTTTAGTCTTGCAGCCTGGAGTGCTGGGAAGCTCCCTGCAAGGCTTCCTATAATAAAAGAGAATGCCAGGGCACCGAGAATCAGGTAGGGCGGCGCGCTTGCCCTTATGAAGTCTATTCCTGCAAGATTACGGGCTATAAACGCAACCATGTTGCTGAGGCCCAGGCCAATCGCAATCCCGATAGCTCCCCCTGCCATGCCGAGAAGCCCTGACTCTGTCAGGAATATGTACAGCACGTCGTAGTTTGTTGCCCCTATTGCCTTCATTATCCCGATTTCACGGGTTCTCTCGAGAACAGAGGTGTACATGGTGTTTGTTATCCCCACGCCACCAACAAAGAGGGATATTGATGCTATTCCTATGAGGAACCAGGTCAGCACAGAGAGGATGACGCTGAATGACTCCATGAGCTGCTCAGATGTCTGCACCTCAAAGTTCTCCTCTCCCTCCTTGAGGTTCCGGTCATTCCGCATCTCGCGCTTGATCTCCTCTGCAACTGCGCTTACATCCTTGTCAGGGTGAACCTTTACGAAGATCATGTCAAGCTTATCCCCTGTTTCAAAGAGCTCCTTTGCAGTCTCCAGGGGAATGAGGAGGCTGCTGTCGTCAGGCTTGCTGCCAATCTTGTCGAGCACACCCACAACCACAAACTCCTTGTCCTTGATCCTGAGCTTATCCCCAATCTTAAGCTTGCGGCCGAACATCTCATCGCTGTTGGCAAGCAGGTTGCCTATTATGGCCTTGTAGCGGTCCCCTGATCTGAATTTGCGTCCCTCAACAACGCTGTACCCTGATTCGTAGAGAACCTCCCCGCTCTTATCAGTTGGGAGGCCTGATGCAAAGGTGAATTTGTTCTTGTCATTAAAATTGACTACTACAGTCTTATACACCATAGGGGCTGCATCCCTTATGCCGTTAACACGCCTTACAACATCCAGGTCATGCTCCATTAGCGTGCTCCCCCCCATGTTTGTGCCTGTTGTTCCCCCAATAGGCACGATTATGATCTTATCAACACCAATCATCTCAAACTGCTTGTTTATTGCATCCTTCATGCCCTGGCCCAGGGAGATCAGTGATATAACCGTGGCTATGCCTATGAATATGCCTATCATGGTAAGCCAGGAGCGCAGCCTTCTGTGCAACAGGTTCCTGAAGGCAATAAAAAAGTAGTCCTCAATCATTCTAGCCAGTGCGCTTCCTTCTACGCTTGATCTTTCGGTATATTATGAAGCCCACTACAACCACAGCAAGAACAACCAATATCCCTGCTGAGCTTGAGCTCCTGCTCAGGCCGAGCTGCTTCATCTCCTGCCGGGTGTAGAGCCTTACGCTCAGGTCATAGCTCTCCTTGTACGGCCTGTTATTAGAATCCCTGTATGTCACCTCAAGCGGTAGCAGAAGCCTGCTGCCATCAGCATTCTTAACAAAGAGATTGAAGTCAGCAGTCTTGTAGTCATCTGACTCGATCTTGCCTACATAGTAGTCATCGCTTGAGAGCAGTTCAAATAAGCCTGATTCTGTAACCCTTGCGTTGAGGAACTTTATGTCGCTCAGGCCCTTGTTTACAAACTTAACAGTCACCACCCCTATGCTACCTGCTGTGTATGCGGTTGAGCTGTCAATAAGAACCGCAAGATCCGGCACATCACCAATAACAAGGCTGATGATCTCAGACTTTGAGAAGTTATTGCCGAGGCTGTCCTGATATGTAAGGGTTACAGGCACCTTGTAGACATCTGCTGCTGCATCAGGCTCTGAGATAAGCTCAAAGTCAACGCTTGCTCCTCTCCCCTTGTCAATCTGCTCAACCAGCTTCTCATTCGTAGAGCCTACCGGCGCAAACGGGGTTGCTGTTGAGGAGATGCCGAGACTGATCTTAACATTCCTAAGCAGGACGTCAGCAACGTTCTTCAGTTCCAGGGAGAGCCTCACATTCTGACCAGGTGACACCACCTCAGGATCAGAGCTGGCAGATACTATGCTTATTGACGGGTAGCGGCTTCTGATATTCACATTATACTCTGGGAGCTCTGACCAGCCCCCATCTGCCACCCTATAGCGGACCCTCACCCTGTTTATCCCGCTGACTGCATTCTTGTCAATTCTCACCCTGTAGCGAACAATCACTGAGTCTGACTCAGTCTGCCACCCCCTCAGGCTGCCTATGCTCCGCTGGGCAGTCTCGCCAGCATCAAGTGAGAATGGGTAGGCTGCAATAAGCTCAAAGGTAGCGTTATTCGCGGTTTTAGAACCGATGTTCTCAATCTTAAATCGAAGATCAACATAGCTGTCTGGCTGCGCAGGGTCAGGGTCCTGGTTAAGCATAGTGACCCTAACCTGATAGGTGTCGCTTATGGCGAATAGCGCTGTCACGCCTGCTGACACTAAAACCACGATGCATACTGCTAAGAAAAGCAGTTCAAGCCTCTTGTTTAAAACCACGTCTCCATCACCCTTGTTTTTTTAACATAAAACTTTGACTAACCCCCACAGAGGGTTAGTCAAGGCCCTTAATATCTGTTATTGTCCCATCCTTCAGGAATGCTATCCTCTCAGCATGCCTTGCGAGGTGCTCATCATGAGTGACCATAACTATGGTCCTGCCCTCTTTCTTATGAAGCTCCTTGAGGAAGTTAAGCACACTTATACCTGTCTTTGAGTCGAGGTTGCCTGTGGGCTCATCTGCAAGTATTACCTCAGGATTGTTTGATAATGCCCTTGCTATTGCAACCCTCTGTTGCTGCCCCCCTGAGAGCTGTGTTGGCAGGTGACCCAGGCGTTCAGAGAGACCAACCTTACAGAGGAGCTCACGGGCATGTTTCTGCCGCTCCTCCTCTCCAATCCCCTGGAAGATCATTGGGAGAGTGACGTTCTCTGTAGCAGTAAGGGTGTTAATCAGGTTGAACTGCTGGAATATGAAGCCTATCTTCTTGCCCCTGATCTGGGCGAGGTCTGATTCTGACATATGGGATATGTCATGGCCCTCAAGGCGGATGCTCCCCTTTGTAGGCACATCAAGGCAGCCTATCATGTTCATCGCAGTTGACTTACCGCTGCCTGAAGGCCCCTGTATTGCAATGAACTCGCCACGCTTGACCTCAAGGCTAAGGCCACGTAATGCATGAACCTCTACCTCACCCATGCTGTATGTCTTCCAGACATCCCTCAGCACTATGATATTATCATTCTTTTTCATACTCCATCACATGAAAACGAAAACTTTGAATACTCAAAAGT
>PEYS01000005.1 GCA_002763335.1 Candidatus Woesearchaeota archaeon CG08_land_8_20_14_0_20_47_9
CACTTTGTTTAAACTCGTCTGCCAGCTTGCGGGAAAATTCCACGTGCCCCGAACCCACGGAAACGATTTTAACCTGTACCGGCGCCAGCCAGAGCGGTAAGATCCCTCCGAAATGTTCCAAAATAATTCCAATAAATCTTTCAAATGACCCGAAAACAGCCGCATGAATCATTACCGGCGCCTGTTTCTTGCCGCCGCTATCAACATATTCCAGATTGAATTTTTGCGGCAGCTGAAAATCAAGCTGGATGGTCGCTAACTGCCAGCGCCTGCCCAGAGCGTCTTTAATATCAATATCAATTTTCGGGCCGTAAAAAGCGCCGTCTTTTTCCTTCATTTCGTATTCAACTTTTTCTTTTTCAAGGGCATTTTTCAAGTCTTTTTCCGCTTCGTCCCAATCTTTAATTTCCCCGGTAAAATCATCTGGACGGGTGGAAAGAAAAAATTCCGGCTTGATGCCAAAGACGCTGTAATACTGCCTGGTCATTTTTATCAGCGTTGAAATTTCCTCGGCCACCTGATTTTTCATCAAAAAAATATGGGAGTCATCCTGGGTGAGGTGGCGGACGCGGAGCAAGCCGTTCAGTTCTCCGGATTTTTCATTACGCAAAATCCGGCCAATCTCCGTGTAGCGGATTGGCAATTCTTTATACGATCTTGGCTGGGTTTGATAAATTTTGATATTAAACGGACAGTCCATCGGCTTAAGGCAGTAGGTTTCTTTTTCCACGTCAAAATAAAACATACTTTCTTTATAATGACCCCAATGACCTGAAGTTTTCCATAAACTGCTTTTAGCCAAAATCGGAGTTTGTATTTCCAAATAGTTGTATTTTTTTCTAAGAAATTTTCCAAATTTTTCCAATTCGTTCCAGATAATCATACCTTTGGGATGCCAAAAAGCGCTACCCAGAGCTTCCGGGTGGAAGGAAAATAGATCAAGTTCGCGCCCTAGTTTTTTATGGTCGCGCTTTTCCGCTTCCTCCATTATCTTTAAATAATTATCCAATTCCTCTTTACTGGCGAACGCTACGCCATAAATCCTAGTTAGCATTTTATTTTTTTCGTCGCCGCGCCAATAAGCGCCGGCGATTTTTGTCAATTTAAAAGCTTCGGGGTTAATTTCTTCGGTTAATTTAACATGCGGGCCGTCGCAGAGATTATCGAAAAATCCGGATTTATAAAAGCTGACTTTTTTCTCGCCGGCCGCTTTCAGACCATGAATCATCTCGGTTTTATAGGGGTCATGTTTATAAAACTTATAAGCCTCGGCATAATTCACGTCGTGCTTAACGAATTTGATGTTCTGCTTAATCAATTCTTTCATCCGTTTTTCCAGCCGCGGCAAAATTTCCGGAGTAATCGCTTCGGGCAAATCGTAATCTTGGTAAAAACCGTTTTCAATCGCCGGCCCGACGCCCAGGCCGACTTTAGGATACAGCTCGTCCACCGCCATGCTCATTAAATGAGACAGCGAATGGCGAATGGCTTCTAATTTTTTATTATTTTTTTCTTCTGGCATATTTTTCTTATGTCATTTATTATTTTAAAACCCCGTCTCAAGGCATTAAAAAATAATGCACTGGGACGGGGTTTTCCCGCGGTTCCACCCAGCTTTCCCGCTCCAGTTTTAAA
>PEYS01000207.1 GCA_002763335.1 Candidatus Woesearchaeota archaeon CG08_land_8_20_14_0_20_47_9
GTATGTAACCCATCAGACAGGCTTCTCAGAGGCAGGCTTGCATGTCAGGGCAATCACAGGGCTGCCTATTCCAACAAGTAAGGAGAATGGATTCAGTATAGTTCCGCAGCTTATCAATGGGGCATCTCACGTTGTTCTAAGCCCATTTGCAGGAGCTGACCCAGGCGTGGGCAACCTTGTCAAGGCCCTAAGCGTGCCAGGCGTTACACTCCTCCACTTTGGAAAGCCAGAGGCATACCTAAACAGGCGCATGGGGGTTGTTCTTGCAACTGACACCAATGTGCAGAAGGCGAAGCTGAAGGCGCAGAGGGTTGCGCATATGATTGAGATGAGTGTAGCGCAGCTAGCCTACACCCCCTGGACAGGGCAAACTAGCATGGAGAAGCACCTGCCAGAGGAAGAGAGGCCAGACATGAGTCTTTTGACGCCAGAAAAGCTTGACTACCGAGCCGAGCCAAAGGCGAGGCGAGTGTAGTCAAGATTTTCGGCGAGTGTATTCAAGCCTTTCAATCAAAACCTATTTAAATATGCTGCCCTCTGGTTAGTATAATGCTTGTAAACGAATTTTTTGAGGTGATGCAGAGCCTTGAAGGCCTAGTTCCGCTTGTGAGAACAATTATTGGCATCACAACAGTTTACCTTATATTCAAACTTTTTATAGACCTTGCAAAGAAGAGCCTTCTGAAAAAGGCAAGGACAAAGAAGCAGATCTCTAATGTTGAGCTCTTCTCAAGGGTGTTAAAATACTTTGTCTTCGCAATCCTGGCTATCTTTGCATTCTCATCCTACACTGGCTCATGGGCAAGCCTAGGCATTGGGATCGGGCTGATGTCAGCAGCCCTTGGCTGGGCCCTGCAGAAGCCCATAACCGGGATTGCTGCATGGATGATGATTGTTGCTAAGAGGCCCTTTGACATTGGCGACAGGGTGATAATCGGCTCTGTGCGCGGCGACGTTGCAGACATCACGCTTACTCACATCTATCTTAAAGAGATAGGTGGCATCGTGCCAGGTGAAGAGAACTCCGGCAGGCTTATCATGGTTCCTAACTCTATCCTCTTTGAACAGAACATAATTAACTACACATCTGATGACGATTACATCCTAGATCAGGTAAGCGTCACAATCACCTATGAGAGCAACATAAACCACGCAATGGAGATTGCAATTGCCGCAGCAAGAAACCAGACCGGGGAGATCATAAAAAAGGTTAAGAAAGACCCCTACGTAAGAACCTACTTCAAGGACAGCGGCATCGAAGTCATTGTACGATACATCTCCCTGGTCAAGAGCATGCAGGAGATATCAAGCAAAGTAACCCGGGACATATTCGGGAGAATTTTAAAGGCAAATGATGTTGAGATAGCATACCCGCATACAGAGGTGCTGTTAAGGAGGAAATGATGGGTTTGTTTTTTAAAATCCTTTATGACAGACTAAATATTTTAAATATTGCATAAAATCTGCCTTTTTATCAGCTTCCCCTTGTAGCAATTTAATTTAATGCTGTGAGTTCATGTTATGTCAGGGTAATATATTTTCTTCTTGCACTATAGTCGTGTACTATTTCTGTCATGACTATAACGTAATATATAATAGACTTCACCATGTTCTTCAACTGCTTTAGGGTAGCCCTCTCAATTCCAACATGGCATATACCTAAGGAATCGCCTGCTTCTCCAACATTTCCCATAGGTCCTGCTAAAATATTATAATATGCATCTTCTTCTATACCGTGTTCACAGCTTCTACTGCAATATGCCTTAGTTGATTCTACAATATCTATTCCGCGTTCATTCATATCACCAGTCATTTCTATAGCAAGTTTGGCCAGGTCTGAATTGACCCCCCCTTTTCCAAATGAAAGCAATCCAGATATTAGTGCAGATGTTACATAACTTCCAGCAGGAATCTTATCAATCCCAATGAGGTTTGAACCATCGTATAAGTCACTCTCTAATATAATATCGTCTAAGGTGCACCAACGATCAACAGTTACCGAGAGAAGTTTAGCCCATCTATCAAGACCTTCCTCGTCACAAGAGGTTATTAATGCAGTGGGCACACCTAATCTGCGGAGTTCACTAATTGCGTAAAGAGCTGCTGCAAGACTTAATCTAGGATCCATCGCTGGTCCTTCTATAACTCTTCCAACTTCTTTAACATCAAATGCCTTTGTTTCACAAGCGTATATAACTTTGTCCAATTCGGTGACATCATCCATAGTTTTCAGGATGTATTTTCCATCTTCTAATCTTACTTCGCCTTCTCCAATCTTTTTAAATATTCTTTTGTCAGAATCACGAGATTCGCGAAAGCTGTATATAGCAACAGCCGAACTCAAAGGGATTTGTGCTTTATGTAAAGGCTCAATGTACCATTCGTTATCATTATCTGCACGGCCTATAATAATAAAAGTAGGTTGATCTCCATGCACAAGTATTTTTACTGGAGCAAACTTTATCAAAGTGAGATCTGGACTTGTAGTGACTACAGGGTTACCATTATCTTCGAATATAA
Source organism: Candidatus Woesearchaeota archaeon CG08_land_8_20_14_0_20_47_9 (assembly GCA_002763335.1). Classification (GTDB taxonomy): domain Archaea; phylum Nanobdellota; class Nanobdellia; order Woesearchaeales; family CG1-02-47-18; genus CG1-02-47-18. The sequence goes on from PEYS01000207.1 coordinate 2,521, forward strand.
AGTTGGCAGGATCAAAATCAAGGTCATTTTCTCGATAAATTTCTTCTAAGATACCAACAACAGTATCTAACAAGGGAAACCTTACTCCGGGGCTAAGTCTTAGGTCTACATCAAATCTTGAGATACATCTTCTAGGCCCAGGTGATTTAAGAAGTCTTATGAGATAATCCTCTAATTTATCTTCATCAATAATACTTTTACCTATCAAACTTTCTCCATCTTCTTTAAGCCAGCCTACGTTTCTAAAGTACTCTCTTAACATAACTTGATCGGTTAAATCTGAAATATTAATCCCCCCATCTACAAAAGACTTAATTCTATATTCAAATATTTTTTGATACTACCAACTATATGTTCAATTTAGCTATTAGATCCACTCTACTTCAGGATCATAAAAAAATATATAAACTCCCCCCTCACACCCTACCATAACAGCTTTTGGGAATGCTGTAATCAACTGTCTAAGGTATTTTTGTATCCATAAAGTGACGCATTCAAAATAAGGTTTGATGCAAGCCAGACTTATAAAGCAAAGTCATCAAGGAGACCCACAAATGATCAACACAACTAACAACATCTACAGAATCGCCATTGACAAGCTTGAAAAGGGCCCTGAAGCCAGGGTGCTTGAGCGCAGGATTAAGGCACTAGGCTACAATATCTCTGTCAGCCTAAGCAGGGTCTATACAATCCAGCATGATTTCTCTCCTGAGCAGGTTGAGGTGATTGCAAATGCCCTGCACAACCCTGTTGTTGAGGCTGTGAGGATTAACAAGCCTGTTGCTGAGAGCTTTGACTGGGCACTGGAACTCGGATTCCTGCCAGGGGTTACAGATAATGTTGCACACACAACTACAGAGATTATCAATGATCTTCTAAAAACAGAGATTGGGAGAAACAAGGTATTTACTACATCTAAGCTTCTCCTCTCAGATGCTGAGGAGCTAAGCGAGGATGATGTGAAGATCATTGCCCAGCAGTTGATCAATATCCTGATCGAGCGCTTTCACATAAAATCATACAAGAAATACAAGGCAGAGGGGGGTATGGATTACACTATTCCCAGGGTGAAGCTGGATAGCGAGGCTGCAGTGCTTGAGATAAACCTTGATGTCAGTGATGAGGAACTGGTTAAGATTGGAAAGGCAGGCATTCTCGACCCAGTGACGAAAACAAGAAGGGGCCCCCTTGCTTTAGACCTAGACTACATGAATGCAATAAAAGCCTATTTTGAAAAAGAGGGTAGGAAGCCTACAGATGTTGAGCTTGAGGCAATAGCTCAGACTTGGTCAGAGCACTGCAAGCACACTATATTTGCAGCAAGGCTCGATGATATTGAAGAAGGCATCTTCAAGAGATTTATAAAGAGGGTTACTCAGGAGATTAGAAAAGAGCTTGGTGAGAATGACTTCTGCCTCTCAGTATTTAAGGACAATTCTGGAGCCATAATATTTGATGATAACTACATGGTAACCCACAAGGTTGAGACCCACAACAGCCCATCTGCTCTTGATCCATTTGGAGGGGCCATAACAGGCATTGTGGGTGTGAATAGAGATACCATTGGCTTCGGCAGAGGGGCATTACCAATTGCAAACATCTACGGCTATTGCTTTGGCAGACCTGAAGATAACGAAATCCTCTTCAGGGGCGAGAACAGAACAAGCCCTGTACTGCCACCCAGAAGAATAATGGACGGGGTTATACATGGAGTGAATGTCGGTGGCAACTGCTCAGGCATTCCCACCCCGCAGGGCTTTCTCTTCTTTGACGACTGCTACAAGGGCAAGCCACTGGTGTTTGTAGGAACTATTGGCCTTGTTCCAAGAAAACTTCCAGATGGCAGGTTAGGACATGAGAAGAAGGCAATGCCCGGTGACAACATAGTGGTTGTTGGGGGAAGGGTTGGAAAGGATGGCATACACGGAGCCACATTCTCATCAGAGGCACTTGACAAGGGAAGCCCTGCAACAGCAGTCCAGATTGGAGACCCAATAACCCAGAAGAAGCTATCAGATGCGATTATAAAAGAGGCAAGAGATCTGCATCTCTATAACTGCATTACAGACAACGGTGCAGGTGGCTTATCAAGCTCTGTTGCAGAGATGGCCCGTGACTCTGGAGGCTTTACAGTTGAGCTTGAGAAATCACCACTAAAATACCCTGGCTTGCAGCCATGGGAGGTATGGGTTTCTGAATCCCAAGAGCGAATGACACTTGCAGTATCAGACAAGCAACTGCCAGACTTCCTTGAACTTATGAAGGCTCGAGGCGTAGAAGCCACAGTAATTGGCAGCTTTAATGACTCTGGCAGGGCAATTGTACATTATAATGGAAGAGAGGTTATGAACCTCGACATGGAATTCCTGCATGATGGCCTGCCAAAGAGGAGGTTAGTAACTGAACCTTACCCGAATGTAACTGAAGAAGCGGACATCAAGGTGGAGAATCAGCAGGAATTGTTTGAGAATATCCTCGGCAGCCACAACCAGGCGAGCTTTGAGTTTATATCAAAGCAGTATGACCATGAGGTTCAAGGCACATCTGTTATAAAACCATTGCAAGGCAAGGGTAGGGTTAATGGAACTGCAACGGTTCTTAGGCCAGTCTTTGAAAGCAAAAAGGGAATTGTCATATCACAGGCACTCTACCCAAGGCTTAGCAAGATAAGCTGCTATGACATGGCTGCCTGCGCAATTGACACAGCCATAAGAAACTGCGTTGCAGTAGGCGCAGACATAAATCATCTTGCACTGCTTGACAACTTCTGCTGGTGCAGCTCA
>PEYS01000040.1 GCA_002763335.1 Candidatus Woesearchaeota archaeon CG08_land_8_20_14_0_20_47_9
GTTGTTTTCAATTGAATGCGGCTGCTGCCGCATGCTGATTGAGTCCGTGGAACTCAATAGCACACCATTGAGCCCAACAGGCTCAATACGTGTAGCTTGAGCAGATGGAATCTGCTCAATTGCGTTTTTTATCAGCGTTGAAGTGTCCACGAAATCATCCTGTAAAAAAATCCATCCTGCCCCTGATAATCAATAGGGGTGTGTAGATGACTACTCTTTTGGTAACTTAATTTAATAAAGATTTGCAAATGTTTCGGTTTCGGCACGTAATCTCCTAATCAGCTATTTTTCCACACAAAAATTAATATTGGCTGTTGCCAGAAGTGAGCGCATGCAAACGATTTCACACCCCCCTAATAGGAAATTCACTCCAACCAAACCGTACAAACCCCTTCTTCCATTGAGGGAAAGCGTTCCGCTACTTGACAACTACCGCAGCACGGTCACCATGCTTATAGATCCGCAGATGCGCCATTTGTGCGACCTGAGGCGCAAGGTTGAGCTGTTGCACTCAATGGAGAAAAAACTAATTCCATATCCACATTGGATAGGCTGCATGGCGGCATCTGGCGCGTTCAGGCTGCCGTTCCCGCCCATAAGGCTTCCGGCTGTGGAAATTTCCCTTCTTAATCAGGACCTGACCCTCTTCGGCATTATTGTAAATGAAAACCATCTCCTTGAGCATGCTCTGCACATGCTGACCAGCAGCGTATCGCAGGCAAACGACGCGGCCATCAAGTTATCCAAGCAGTGGAGCGAGCCTGATTTCAGGAATTTGAAGCCGCTCGTCCTGAACTTCGATTTGGGTGCCGAAGCCATGGCCCTTTTTTCAAAGGCATTGTTCACCTCAACCAACATCCGAGTCCTTGACAGGAAGAAGCAAACAGTGGGTATTTCCGGCCTAGGTGTCTGTCTTCAAGTAGTGGAAGCGGAATCCCTGGACGGCGGCTACGTTCCAAAGGGATAAGGTGTTTTTAATTTTCAATCCGAAATCAACTACTCCTCGTGGATTCCATGATTACCCCTGCAATG
>PEYS01000085.1:0-971 GCA_002763335.1 Candidatus Woesearchaeota archaeon CG08_land_8_20_14_0_20_47_9
TATATTGTTTTTTCCTGTCTTGTTATGGGCCTGGTCTTTCAGATGCCCATTGTCATGATCTGGCTCTCAAGGCTTGGCCTGCTCTCACCTGCACGCATTAGGGCAGCTCAGAGGCATGTTATCATAGCCTGCTTTGTTCTGGCTGCAGTAATAACCCCTACACTCGACATATTCTCGCAGGTGCTTGTTGCTGTTCCACTTATTATCCTGTTTGAGATAAGCATTGTGCTTGCAAGGCTTCTGAGAGGAGCAAGCAGATAGATCAGAGGGCTTTGACTAACCCCCTCAGGGGAGGGGGTTAGTCAAAGTTTTAATTTCAATAAACGCTGTAGCCAGGAATGCTGCGCAGCAAATCACTGGCTTGAGAAGTTTCTTTGCGCTTTTATGATTTCTGTCTGTCTCATAGGCGAGCAGGCTCGCTGCTGGCATGCTGTAGAGCAGAACAGCCGAGACATTAACCAGGACATTATCAGCCCCTTCAGTTGAGCTTAAGCCAAGACCCAGAACTGCAAATGCCACCACCTCAATTATGTAGATGGCCCTCTCCCTCGCAATAGCTATTTTTGCAATATCTAATTCTAATTTTGTAATGCGGGCTTCAACTGCTGCTGCAGCTACTGAAGCTATGGCAAGGGCTGTTGCTATTATATACGCCCCAGATGTTCTTGCCATAAAATAGGCTGCCAGCAGGGCAACAACTGTCTTCGCTGCAATCAGGTAATCCTTGCCAGCAGGCAGCTCCTCCCTTGCAAGGATGTAGAGCATTATGCCCGCAGGCACGCCAAGGGATGAGATTAGCAACAGTAGCAGCCTGTTCATGCCTGCTTGATCAGAAGGGGTGATATTTAAATGCTTCATAAAACTGCGGTTCCGACCTAAACATTAAAATACTGCAAGTTGAGACCACAGGCATATGAAAAAGCTAGCGTCTGATCTGAAGCACGGAATCATGAAGCTTAGGCCTGAGAATG
>PEYS01000085.1:1180-3814 GCA_002763335.1 Candidatus Woesearchaeota archaeon CG08_land_8_20_14_0_20_47_9
AAGGGGAGCCATCATACAATTTCAGTTGAGGCTGGGGATGCTGTAACTATTCAGAAGGAGGCCTGGCCTAGGTATCAGCTTGAGCGGGTTTCAGATTCCTGTAAGGAAACAGGTGTTGTGCTGGTCTGCGTCTTTGACCGCGAGGAGGCGATATTTGCACTCCTCAACAAGAGGGGGCATAAAAGCCTTTCCCGCATCTCAGGCGAGGTTGCAAAGAAGGGTGTAGATGTCAAGGCAAGAGGATTTTACAAGGAGATCGTGAACGCCCTTGAGGAATATGACAAGAGGTACTCTCCTGTGTTCATTGTTATTGCAAGCCCAGCATTCTGGAAGGAGTACCTCCGTGCAGAGATAAGGGACGAGGGCCTGAAGAGGAAGCTTGTTGATGCAACCTGCAGCTCAGTCTCTGAGGGGGCAATCTCAGAGGTCTTAAAGAGGCCTGAGCTGAAGAAGGCACTTGCTGATCAGCGTTCAGCATTTGAGGCCAGGCTGCTTGATGAGGTGCTTGCGGCAATCTCCAATGACATGGCAGCATACGGCCTTGAAGAGGTCAGGTCTGCTGTTGATGCAGGGGCAGTCAGTAAGCTCGTTGTTGCAGACAGGCTTATCACAGGGCTTAGGGCAGAGGGCAGCTTCAGAGAGCTTGAGGGCGTTATGAAGCGTGCAGAGAATAGGCATGCTGAGGTGCATATCATTGCTTCAGATGAGCCTGTAAGGAGCCTTATGAGCCTTGGAGGCGTAGCAGCCCTGCTTAGGTACAGGCTGGGTTAAAGCTGGGTTAAATAGGGAAACTTTGAATGACCTCCGCCTTCGCCTTTAAGGCTCGGCTACTGCATTCAAAGTTTCCCATGTAAGGACTGCAGTTTATGAGGTTAAGTTTAATTGACCTGCTTTATTTCACCTTTTTGTGGTTTTCCCCAGATTTTTACATTGCTAGCGAGCCCCTTACTTTTTCGATCCCGACGGAGATGACATGTGAGGGCTTTTGACTACCCCGCTAGCGGGGTAGTCAAAAGCCCTCACTTCCTTGTTACGGATTTGCCGCCGCCGCAATAGAAGACATTGTTTATATCTATTCTCTCATCACCAGGCTTGAATGAGCCTGTGCGAAGCCTTGCAGGCTCTGCCTTCTTTTCAGGCTCAGCACCCCTGACAATGCACCCCTCCTTATTGCTGGTGTATGGAACAGTTGGGGCTGCTTCCTGCCTTGCAGGCGATACATCAACAATCGGGAGGTTGCTTATAAAGCTGGTCTTATCCTCTTTATCATCAGGCAGGGCCGAACTACCCTTAATAGCAGCTTTCAGGCTGCTGACCTCCTCATGCATTCTGTTTAGCTGGCCAGAGAGCCTGAAGAGCTCCTTCCCTATGATGTTAACTGCCTCGTATATCTCGTTTATCTTCTTTTCATTCTCGCTCATAAGCATAAGATCACCAAAGTCAGTTACTACTCAAAACCGGTCTCTCACATCTAACTAGTGGGCATGTATTTTTATAGTTTTTGGCACTGGATTGCAAAGAAGATTTTTAAATCACGCTGATAAACTCAGGAGTCATGACTCACAAGCACGTTGCTGCAGGTACTGAAAAGGGCAGCCCACGCCTTTCTGACAGGATAGCTGAACTTGAGGATGAGCTGAGGAATACCAAGTACAACAAGCGCACCCAGCATCATATTGGCTTAGTGAAGGCAAGGCTTGCACGCCTCAGGGAGAGGCAGCAGGCCCGTTCAAAGCCCGCTAGTGAGGGGTTTGCTGTAAAGAAGAGTGGTGACGCGACAGTTATTCTTGTAGGCCTGCCTTCTGTTGGCAAATCAACGCTCTTAAATGCACTTACCAATGCCCAGTCAAAGACAGCTGCTTACGCATTTACCACGCTCTCAGTTATCCCTGGCCTGCTGGAGTACAAGCATGCGAAGATTCAGGTGCTTGATGTGCCTGGCATTGTTGAGGGCGCAGCCTCTGGCAGTGGAAGAGGCAGAGAAGTCCTTGGCGTTGTCAGGAGCTCTGATCTAGCCCTCCTCATTATGGATGTCTTCCACCCAGAACAGGTTGATGTCCTTAGAAAGGAGCTTAACAACTCTGGGGTGCGCCTTGACCAGCAAAGACCTGATGTGAAGATCATGCCAAGGCCGCGGGGAGGGATTACAGTCTCCTCTACAGCCAGGCTTACAATGATTGATGAACGCACAATAAAGGATGTGCTCTCAGAGTTCAGGCTCAACAATGCGGATGTACTTATCAGGGAGGACATATCAGTTGACCAACTTATTGACGTGGTTGAGGACAGGTGTATCTATATGCCGTCTATTACTGTTGTCACCAAGATTGACCTGGTTGACCAGAAGGCGCTTGCAAACGCAGGGTTGATAAGACCAGACCTCATGGTCTCAGGGGAGAAGGGGACTAATATAGGAGTTCTAAAGGAGCTTATCTTCTCCAGGTTAAACTTGATACGCCTCTACTGCAAGGAGATTGGCAAGAAGCCAGACCTTGATGTGCCGATGATAATGAGGCGCAACAGCACTATAAGGAGTATGTGCGATAGGCTACACAGGGATTTTGCTAAGCGATTTAGGTTCGCCCGCATCTGGGGCAGGTCTGCAAAATTCCCAGGCCAGAAGAAGGGGATCGA
>PEYS01000085.1:3841-5343 GCA_002763335.1 Candidatus Woesearchaeota archaeon CG08_land_8_20_14_0_20_47_9
AGAGATACATACAAGATGAAAACCTTGAACGCCCTTCGCCTTCGCCTCTAAGGCTCGGCTTCGGCATTCAAGGTTTTCCAGAACCAACAACCACCGAGTTTTCCCTACTCCTCCTCTTTCTCTGAAGAACTGTACGAGGGCACAGCAGCCTGTGATATAATCATGATATCACCAATTGCCTTTACAAGCTGCTGGGGCACAATCACGCCCTTGGCATTTCCGAGAACCTTGTTTAAAAAGGAGTTCTTTGTTGCCTTCACCTTCCACCCGAAGATGCGCGACATGGTTACAATAGCCTCCTCCACATCACCAAAGTAGTCGCCGGCATCGGTGAATACCTTCATATCGTATATCTCTGATACGTGTTTCATCTTAAGCATGATATCCCCTCCAGTCCTATTCAGCTTAGTTAAGCAAGCCCTCCCTAGCCTCTTTTTCAGCTAAAAAGATGGCATCATTACTATTTAAATCTTTTTATGGGTAGAGGGATAATGACCACTGGTAAGTTGATAAGGCAGGCAATTGCGACCAACTTTATAGTTTGGCAGCCTCTGCCAAGCCCAGGCTCTTTAGCGACCAAACCACAGTAATTGCCGGTTATGCTCTACGATTTGTATAGAAGTCTTAGATTATAACCGATAAATTTATATATAACTTGTCAATTATAATCTACGGAATGGATGAAAATATAAGAGTCGCCTTAGAGAAACAGAACCCCTGGTGGTTTGATAAGCCATTTGATACAGGTATCGAAAGACTGCGCTATTATCCATCTATACTTAAATACTTGGAAGTGCCTGAAATTCTGCTCCTAGCCGGAGCAAGGAGAACAGGGAAATCCACACTACTCTATCAGGTAATAAAACACCTGATAGAAATAAAGAACATAAGCTCAAGGTCAATTCTCTTCATAAACCTAGACGAACCCCTATTTCAAAGCAAATCAGAAGACCCCGCGTTTTTAAGCAGAGTGGTAGGGGAATACAGTTCTGAAAATCAGGAAACAAGGCTGTATCTTTTTATTGATGAAATACAAAACTATGACTATTGGGTTCAAACCACAAAAATACTTTTTGACACGCAGAAAAACATTAAGATAATACTCACAGGCTCAACATCAACGCTTCTTAAGGGTGCAATAACAACGAATCTTGCAGGCAGATGCCTCAGCATGAGGGTGTACCCGCTTTCCTTTCAGGAATACATGGATTTCAGGGGGGTCAAAAAACCAACAATACTGGAAAAAAAACAGGAGTTTGAAACATACCTGAAGTTTGGCGCCTTCCCAAGGGTTGTTTTAGAAAGGGATGAAAGGATAAAACAGGACATCCTTAAAAATTACTTTCAGACAATATACCTTAAGGACATAATATACCCTCATAACCTGAGAAGCAACAGGGATGTCTTTGATCTCCTCTACTTCCTCATCTCCAATGTAGGCAGGCTCCTTTCTTATTCAAAAATTGCTAGGATACTGAACATTTCAGTAGATACTGTAAAAG
>PEYS01000047.1 GCA_002763335.1 Candidatus Woesearchaeota archaeon CG08_land_8_20_14_0_20_47_9
GCCCTTTAGGGCGAGAACTTTTGAGTCCGAAAATCTGCGTTTCGAAGCGAGGGGCGTAAAGCCCCGACTTTTAAGTCGGGGATAGCTCCGAGCAGGCGAATTTTTGTTACTTTGAATGCTGAACCGTAGGCGAATGCATCCAAATGCAGTCATTCCATCGGTGTGAAAGCTCGCACACCGATTCCATTCGGCCACGAGAAAACCCTCTGGGTTTTCTGGGCTTATACTCAAAGCATTAAATTTTTACAAATTTAATGCTTTTCGTTACCTGCGGTTAAGAGTCAAAAGCTCGCCTTGCTGCAAAAGCTCGCCCCAGCGCTTGTAGCGAGCGAGCATGCCCGCTTGCTTTGTGCGGGCGAGCTTTTGACGTTTTCAGAAACTATTTAAAATACCCCCAACTATCCTCAGATCATGGCAATCACAGAGGAAGACCTTAAAAACATGAGCCCAGAACAGATTGCAGAGCTTCAAAAACAAAACTGCATCTTCTGTCATATTATCTCAGGCAGGGTGGCATCAAAGAAGATATACGAGGATGAGCAATGCATAGCTATACTTGACATCAACCCCGCTAACCCAGGGCATATGCTTCTACTCCCAAAGGAACACTACGCGATCCTGCCTCAGGCTCCTGATGACGTGATAGGCCACCTATTCATGGTTGCAAAAGCCCTCTCACAGGCTGCCCTCAAGAGCCTTGGAGTGAGGGGAACCACAATACTTATTGCAAATGGCATTGTGGCAGGCCAGAAGGCACCCCATGTTATGGTGCACATCATACCGCGCATGCAGGGAGACGGCCTGGGCTTCCAACTACCTGAAAAACCAATCTCAGATTCAGAACTAGAGAAGCTGAAAGGGCTGCTGGAGAGATCGCTTAAGAAACACGCTGGCGTGAAAGAGGAAGAACCCATAGAGGTTAAGAACAACGTGGAGGTAATCCCGCCCAGAAAAAAGCCGAGGGAAGAGGACTCAGAGAAGGTTGTCGAGGCTGAATTTGAGGACAGGGATGAGTTCAATACTGGCAGCGCAGCTATTCCAGAGGATCCGCCAGGGGAGCAATCAGGGGAGCAATCAGAGAATGAAGAACCTGAAGCAGAATCCCCTGAAGAGAAGAAGGATAAAGAGCTGGACATTGACGAGATAGCCAGGCTGTTCAGCTGAGGTTGCAAGATGAGTGACTGCGGGATATGCGACATTGCAGAATCAGACAAGCTTAAGCTCTTTGAGGATGAAAATCTCATAATAGCCCTAGCCCCAAGACCAGCAGCCCCAGGGCATCTCATGGTATTTCCTAAAAAGCATGTTACAATCCTTGAACAGGTGCCGGACTACATTGCCAGTTGGATGCTGCAGCTTGCAAACAAGGCATCAATGGCCCTCTTTGAGGGCATGAATGCAGAGGGGACAAACATACTCCTCCAGAACGGCACTGCAGCAGGGCAGAGCAAACCGCACTGCACCCTGCACATAATACCGAGAAGGCAGGGCGATGCTATTAACACCAACTGGCAGCCGAAGCAGCTGGATGAGGAGGAGATGTCAACTGTTGAGCTTAAACTAAAGGAGGAGGCGAAGAACATAGGGGCATTTGAAGAGGAACCTCAAAAGCCTATCGAACTGGAGGACAAGGCAGCAAAGATAAGGGGTGATGAAGAGAACTACCTGATAAAGCAGATTGAGAGGATACCGTAGACATTGCTGCTTTCAAGGCTCTTCTCTGGGAATATCCAAATTATCAAAATCAGAATCATAACTTAAGATCTTGCTGCAGTTATTTAGTAAGGCAGTTGTGTAATGGATCAAATCAAAAATTTTCATCTTATTCTTTCCTGCTCTTTTTAAAGTCTCAAACACAATATTGACATCAGGACTTACTATCTTTAGATCCAGCTTTAACAGAGTCCTTATTGCTCTTATGGCATTTTCTCTTGAGGTTTCTTTTTCGATTATAAAAAATGCTTCAACCAGGTTGAATGTATTGATTACTCCACCACCTTTTATAGCAGCTTGGCATCTTTCTGTATATTCATTACTATAAAATGCATAGGCTAGAACATTAGTGTCGATGAATTTCATTTTCAATTAGCTTATCCATCTGTTTAGCAGTCAGTTTATGTTTTGGCTTGATTCTTTTGGCTTCTTCAAAGACTTTCTCAACGTTTTCTTTAATGGGCTCTAATATTATCTTGCTCTCTGTTTTTTTTAGAGTCAGCCTTGAACCTATACTTATGCCTAATTCATTTCTTATGTCTGCAGGTATTGTCAATTGATACCCTTTGCTTATGGATACTATCATTTTAACCTCCTTCTTGATTAATAGAAAACTTTGACTAACCAGCTAGCGGGTTATTCAAAGCCCTCATTATTAATGAATCATTAATGATATATAAATGTTTTTGAAAACTTTGAATAACCTCCGCCTTCGCTAGAGCTCGGCTCCGGTATTCAAAGCCCTCAAGTCTGCTTTATCTCAACCTTCAGAAAATGCGCGCTGCAGGAGAAGCAGGGGTCATACGCCCGGATTAACTTCTCAACCTCATGCACAAGGTTCTCCTTTGAGCAGTGGGACAGTCTGAGGGCAACGTAGTTCCTTATGTCCTCCTCCATTCTCGCAAGCTGATGCGCAGTTGGCGGGATTATGTTTGCAGCAGTGATATAGCCTCTCTCATCAAACTCGTAGTCGTGTATAAGCACCCCCCTTGGAGCCTCAGATGCTGCAACGCCATGGCCTGGTTTCGGCTTTAGGCGCTGCCTTTCATTGCGCAGTTTAAGGCCCAGGAGCTCCTTTGCCTCCTCAACACAGCTTACCAGCTCAAGTGCCTGGCATACGTTGTTGAAAAAGGGGTTGCTGAATGATTCAGGCAGGGGTTTTGCCAGTTTCTTTGCATCCCCTGAGAGCTGGAGAGCGCGGTTATTGTACCTAGCCATCGCCCCTACCATGTATTCCCTGCCATTGAAGAAGCTGAACTTTGAGTTAGAATATTCGTGCACCTGCTCAACAATATACTTCCTATATTCACCAGTATCAAGCATCCTTCCATCGAAGCATAGCTGGTTGCCAGTTCCGACTATAGAGCAGTATTGCGAGGGTCTTTCAAATGCAGGGTACTTAAGCCTCGAGAATAGCCTGAATGTGGCTACAGCATCTCTCTCAGCCCTTGCAAGGCTGCTTCTAAGCTTTTTTATCTTGCCCTGTTCCGGTATGCGCGAAAACCCTCCCAAGCGGGTTGTGACAGGGTGCATGCTCCTCCCGCCGACAAGCTCAACAATCTCATTGCCAAGGTATATTAAGCGCAAGGCGCGTTCAAACTCCCTCTTGTGCTTTTGGGCCATTGATATTGCAGAGGCAAAGCCAAGGTAGTCAGGCAAGGCAAGGAAGTAGAGATGCGTTGAATGGCTCCGAATCATCTCGCCGAGGTGCATCAGTCTCCTGAGCATCCTTGTCTGCTTTGAGACAGTAATCCCCATCGCCTTTTCAATGGCCTTAAGTGAGGTCATGGTGTGTGAGCAGCTGCATATCCCGCATATCCTTGAGGTTATTGCCGCAACCTCTAAAAAATGCTTGCCGAGAATGATGCCCTCAAACAAGCGAGCACCCTCCACTGCTGCTAACTCGCATCGCTTAAGCTCATCACCATCTATCTCGAGCAGAAGGCTTGCATGTCCCTCAATCTTGGTTATGTGATTAAGCTTTATTGATTCCATCAGGCACACCGAATTTATCTAGCAGGCTTACCAGGCGCTTCTCAGTATAACCCTTTTCCTTGAGCATCTCCAGAAAGGCCTCCCTGTTTGCCTCCTTAAGAGGCCCGTTGCAGCCAATGCACTCAGCGTCATTTGAGGGGCACAGGGCATTGCACCCCTCAGCAGTTATGGGCCCTACACAGGGCTTGTTTTTGTCAAGCAGGCAGCCATTCTCCCTGAGGCTGCATTCAAAGCATACAGATCTATCACTTGGAACCTGGCTCTTTCCGATAAGAAGTGCTGAGGCAACTGCAAAGAGCTTGTCCTGGTTTACAGGGCAGCCGTTAATAGCGTACTCAACCTTCACGTATTTTGATAGGGGGCCAGCCCCAATATTGCCTATAGCTGTTGGTTTTGAATAGATTGATTTCTCTACGTCAGCCCTGTTGAAGCTTGCCTTGACACACTGCACACCCCCTGTGCAGGCACATGCCCCGATTGCAACAAGCACACTTGTCTTGTCACGGAGCCTCTTAAGCAGTTCTAGATCCTCCTCGCTGCTAACACTCCCCTCCATGAAGATTATATCGTAATGCTCAGGCTCATGCTTTGCATACGCCTTTATAAAAGGAAACTCTATCACGTCAAACGCCTGTAAGAATGGGAATATCCGCTTGTCAAATATCATGCTGAGCTGGCACCCTGCGCAGCCTGTAATGCTGAAAATGCCTATCTTCTTTTTTTTCATGGTAATCCCTTTTTTTGAGCCTTGGAGGAAGGAGATTTATAAATGTATCTGCAATCAAAATCATTTACCCATCATTTGCGCAAAACATTTAAATGCTCAAAAGTTCGTGGGTATAGCCCCGAGCAGGCGAATTTTTTTTACCTTCGGTAAGAGTCAAAAGCTCGCCTTGCTGAATAAAAGCAAGCCTGCCGAGCAAGCGTTAGCGAGCGAGCATGTCCCCAGTCAGTGACTGGGAATAGGGGCGAGCTTTTGACTATTCGCACAAAGACGAACAATGACTTTATTTACACTGGTCGGCTAGCTGTAAACGATGCAAGTGAGTCTTCCTTATTAATACTGAGCTGTGATTAAACCGCAAAAATTTCTCAAGACTCAAAGCTTATTACTCAGAGCTCGAGGCTGAGGACTGGCATCTCATCTCTCACCTCTGGTTTACCGCCGGGACTGGGATTCGAACCCAGATATCCTCTCGGAAAGCAGCTCTCGAGGCTGCCGCAGTACCAGATTGTGCCATCCCGGCATACGCAGGGGTGATGAGGAGTATGCTTTTTATAGTTTCTGTAATTGTTAAGTAAAGTTTCAAAGTACTCAGTTAAAGGAAAAATCCAGCCATGGCGCAGGCTCGGCGGTAAACTCGCGAGGGTGCCGAGCAGGACATTTTGCGAAGCAAAATGGCCGTCTGCCGCCATGGATGGCTGGATTTTTTCCGACAAAAAGAGTTTACTTAACAAGTTTACTCAATTTTCGCCTGAGTTTAAAGCTCCGCCCTTTAGGGCGAAAAT
>PEYS01000062.1 GCA_002763335.1 Candidatus Woesearchaeota archaeon CG08_land_8_20_14_0_20_47_9
AATATCTATAAGTTTAACCCATACTAATGACGAGTTCAGCCCCTTGGAGTCACCTTATTCCAATGCAAAGGATATAAAGATTGAACCAGCAGCCTGCTCTGCTGTTGACCACTATCTTGAATACTTGCAATTTGCTAAAGAAATCTTTTGCGATAAAGACCTCAGTAAATTACCAGCAAGGCACAGAAAAACAATTGAGCAGTATTCAGGTTGTATCGCCGTGCCACACGGGGCAACAAGGCTTCTTAGTTATGATCAGAATGAACATTTACTCAATGGGTTTGCAGCACAGCCGGTGAAGGATGAGAATGGGCGAGAAAGATTCATACTCTATGAATTTATTGATATGCCAATCACACCATCATTCAAGCCAGAACTACGAGGAACTACTTCTGAAACAGAGCTTGCAATGTGTGCTGCTTATGCTCTTGGAAAAAAGTATTGCCCCTCGGATGCTTATCAAATATATAAAAGAGAGTGTTTGAGAGAAATTTCGCTATTGCTCAAGAGATGGATCTACAGTCTTTTTATCCCATACCCAAATGCGAAAATAAAATGTTATGTTGATGAAGACAGCATAATAAGTAGACTTCATACAGAAAGACTTGAGAATCAGCAAACCCAATACGATTTAACGGAGAGGCTCTTTGAAGTCCAATTGGGGTGTTGAGTATAACAGTTTCTGTCAACTTTTGTTGCGCAGATTCATCTCTGCTTCTTGATTGACTGTCAAAATGCTCAGAGACGCCGCTAGTCTTTGACTCTGGCATGCTTGCCCCGCCAAGGGTGAGATTTTGATAATGTCACTTTTCCATTCACTCCAGCCTAGTCTCGCTCCATAGTATCCACTCATCAGGCCTCGGGGCAGCCTCCCCGTAGAGGAAGTATGGCGGAGCAGTCCTGCCAAAGTAGGAGTGCTCGATGTCTGTCCAGCTCTGAGGCCTGCCTGCGTATTGCAAGCCGTATATCGGGCTTCCAAAGACCTTCCAGCCTCCAAGCACTGCCCTGAAGTCATGATGCGAGGGCTCTACAATAACGTCCTTTAAGCCTGCCTGCTTCAGCTTCTCAACAAACTCCTTAATCGGGGCAGTGCCCTGGCCAGGGACTGCATGGTCATCCTCCCAGCCAAAGTTATCAGATACGTGAACGTGGCCAATGATGCCATCCTTGGCAAGCTGGCCAACCTTATCAACAACCCATCTGTTAAATGCCTTATCCCTTGCTTCTAGACTCATGCCAGGGTGAGCAGCCTCAAAGTACTTCTTCCAGGTATATGCATGGCCGACGTCAATAGTTGCCTTTATGTACTGCTTTGAGAGCTCATCAGCCTTTTGAGGAGCAATATTACTCCTGATCAGCATGTTCTTCATCTGCTCCCTTGACTGGACTATGATCTTGCGCAGCTCATCAGGGTGCGAGCCATAGGTTTCTGGAAAGAGGTTCTCAGGCGCAATATAGAGGTTCTCACTCACCTTAACGCCTTTCTGCTCCATCTGCCTCGTCTTGTCAAATGTCATCATGCCTGCCCTTGCAATTGTGTCAGCTGTCTTGTCAAGGCCGTAGTGTTCCATTGAGACTGAGTTTTTAGCAGCATACTCAAGCTCCTTAACCTGCTTGCCATAGGCAACTGCAGCCTCTTCCATCCAAGGGATCTCAGTATTAGCCCTGGTGTGGCTTTCCAGCAGGGTTCGATAGTGTCTTATGAGTTCCTCCTTTTTGTCATCATTTAAGTCGCTCCTACCCATTATACTTAGTTCAACCTTAGCCCTCTCTTCAGCACTGGGGTCCATCCTGTTTGGATCCACTCCATACGCGAGATGGAATTCCCGAATACCTGTTTCAGCAGCATCCTTTTGCCTTTTGTAAAGACCTGACTCCTGGGTCCACCTCAGCGCCTCGGCATGCATCTGAGTTATCCTCGTCTTATAGAAGTGCTGGACAAAGACCTCCTCATCAGTTTTGCCCTTAGTCTCTACTTTTGGATTCACTCTATCATCACCAACAATCTGCTGGAATGTTTTTTCGTTAAGCTTCAATGTACCGTCACTATTTCTCTCATAGATCGGCATCAGAGTGGGTTTATTAGGCTCTTCTGGATTAGGGACCTCAGCATATTCACCAGTCTTTATAGGCTCCCAAACCTTCATGTCCCTCCTCAAGGCCTGGACCTGGCCAGTATCGCTCTGCACAACATAGAATGTCGCATGCTCCTCCTCAGTTGGATAGCCCTTTAATGTCCCGCCATACCTCTGGGCAGTCCCCTGCTCAAACCTCTTTGCAACCTCCATTATAGGCCTCTGCCACTCGCCGACATGAACAACAACTGCTCCGCCATGAGTTGTGTCAGCAGCAAAGTCTACTGCCCTCTCAATCTCATGCAGTGCAGTCTCCCTCGCCTGCTCATCAAAGCCGTGCTCTCCAAAGCCTGCAAGAGAGCCGGTAGCAACAGTTGCATGCACAGAGAGCTTGACCTTGTTAAAGTCTGCAAGTTCTCTCACATCCTGCCTCTCGTCCTTGCCGAAGAGCTCAGGGGTAGTAGCTCCCTGCTGCAAGCTTCCCTTGCCCCTGCCCATAAAGCCGAGCTCAACCCTGGAAGCACCTTGGAATATCTTTGACTTGAGGCCCTGAAGCGGCTCCTGCATCGGCGGGGCAGATATGCCGATATCATTAAGGGGCAGGCCAAGCTCATTATCATCAGCTGAGAACGGTAGCTTATAATCCCTATCCATCGAGTTTGAGTAGCCCCTGCTGAATACAACCATTTTTAATACGCCCTGTCCTTCTTTGTACGTCGGCCTTCTCCCAGTAATGAATCAGAGTCTATTCTCGGGCCCCTATAGCCCTCTCTAGGCTCCCTATTCTGTTGTGCTGCACCAGATTCATACGGATTTCTTTGCTCAGCTGAGCCTCCCAATGCCTCATAAGGCGGGGGATAGTTGTTTGCACCCCGGGTTGTTGGCGCTGTATAGATTGCTCTCTGCTCTCCGGGGCCTTGAGCCCCAGGCAACCCGTATATCGGGCCTGCAAAGCCCTGCAGCCTCTGCTGCTCCTCCCAGCTTAACGCAGCTCTTTCCTCAAGGCTCTCCTCACGTTTTTCTGTCACCCCTGGGGCAGCAGGCGCAACCTCTGCTGCCTCTGGTGTTACGAAGCGTGCTGTCTCAAAGACACGCCTTTCTTCTGGGCTGAAGAGGCTCTCGATGTCAACTGCCTTTGCCTGCGGTATAAAGCCTCGCAGCTCATCAGCTATGCTGAGTTGCCTCTCAGACTCCCTTATGAGGTTCTCAGCCTCCTCAATCGCCTTGAGGTTTCTCTTCTTAAGCTCCTGCAGCCTCCTAAGGCGCTCCTGGGGGCTTAGCTTCTTCAGATCATCAAGCTCTTCTGGCATTCTCACCACGTTAGTAGCTTGTGGGACTTTTTATAGTTTTTATACACCAGCCAGCAGTCAAACTTAAGATTGCTTTTTACACCTCCAAATGCCTCTGCAGTCTCATAGTTCTCCTCAGCTGAGCCAGCCTTGAGTGAGAAGCCCTTTAGCTCAGGCATCTTAGCCAGCGAGCCAAAGAGCTCCTTAAAGCCGTCCCAGAGCGCTGTGAATGGCTCGGCAGCTGACTGCTTCTTCGCCTCTTCCTTCTTCTTCTCAAACTCTGGTGGCTTCTTAACCTTCTCACCCTCGCCCTCAAGATAATCCCAGAGGTTCTCGCCCAGGGCGTCCATCGCTTCCTGGATTGAGGCGTTGATGCTTCCTAGGAGCTCGAGATCCTCCTCCTCCTTCATCTTAAGATAGCTCTTTATCTGATCCGTGGTCCAGACGTAAGCGCGCATGGTCCAGTCAAGTCTGCCTACGTGGGTTGGCCCCCGCTGATAACCCTCCTGGACGTATTGCATCGCTGGCATGGAGCGGAATACAAATTGGTTGAGTATGCAAGGCTGGAATTTTCCCTTGCCTGGTTTGGTGGCGAGTATCTCTATCTCAAGCATTGCACCCTCAAAGGCGCTTATTAACTCGTAACTAAGCTGCTTCTTCTCATCCAGATGCATCCTTTTTACGTTGCGCAGATACGGCTTTATCCAGCCCATATAGAGCTTTATTACGTCGTAGTGCTGTCGAAGGTACTTGACTGTAAACCTCTTTCTGGTGCGGAGCTCCTGGTATGTGCGGGTCTTCCATGTGTAGTACTGCGTAAGCTTTCTCTTAAGCACCTCCCGTACCTTCTCGTTGAACTCCTTGAGAGAGTCAACGTTCTTGTTTATGCTAACCAGGACGTCCTTCAGCTTCTTTTCAAACTCCTCCTTTGTAACAAGCTTGTCCATGCCCTTATCATCAGCCCTGACCCTGAAGAATAGGTCTGGGAGGATTGTGAAGCCCACAGTCTGGGCAAGCCCGTAGACTGAGGCCGCATTCTTCACGCCCCCCTCAACCTGATCAATCCAAATCCCCTTAAGCGTGATCTCAGAGCCCTCTGACTCCTCGCCCTCATCCTTGTAGGTGTTCTCGTAGTATGCAAGCCTCTCGTCTATTATGCGTATCTCCCTCACAATCTGGAATAGGGCCTTGATCATCTCGCTTATCCCCTTGAGGTATTGTGCGGCCTTGTCCTGCTGCAGCCCCAGGCGCTGCTCTGAAACCCCGAAGAATGATGACTGCTCAGACGCTGCAAAGACGTCGCTGATCTTGTGGAACTCTGTGTAGCTGTGATACTGGCGTAGGGCATTCATGATCCAGAAGTATGTCTCTTCAATAAAGGCGTTTGATGACTGGAAGATGAGGTGATGCCTGAACTGAGGTGTGGGAAAGCCTGTCTTTTCTACAGAGTCCCTGAAGGTCTCAACCTCCTCCATGTCAGCATCCTTCTCAAAATCATCAGGGGATTTATCCTTTAAACCCCTGATCAGCTTGCTAAACTCCCCCTTGCCCTTTGACAGGGCCTTTAGGTATTTAGCCTTACTGCCATCTTTTATAAAGCCGTATCTAACAAGCTGCTCTGCTGTTGCCATATAACCCCCTAATAGGAAAAGGCCGCTTTTAAAGATTTGTATTAACTTGATAGTAGTTCCTCAGAGTGGTAAGACTTAATGGGTGAGTGTATAGTCAAAATAAACTATCTACCAGAGATTTCATTTTTAGATACTCAAAAGTTCGTGGGTATAGCCCCGAGCAGCAGATTTTCGTTACTCAAGAAAATTAGCCAGGAATCCCATAGCACAGACGCAGGGCGTCTGTGCGTGCCT
>PEYS01000136.1 GCA_002763335.1 Candidatus Woesearchaeota archaeon CG08_land_8_20_14_0_20_47_9
AAAGCCTCTGTTCGCGACATCAAGCCTCAAGCGAGGCAGATAAACAACAGCAACTACACTTAAGAGTAATACAGCGATAATGAGAACAGCAGCCTTCAGCCAATGCCCTGGCTTTGATTCAGCCGCAGGCTTTGATCTGGAGAGCCCTTCTTTGCCTGTCTCAATCCTCACCTCAGCCTCATCATAGCCTTCCTTCTCTTTTAAGCGAGAGATGTCATCAAGTTCTAATACATTGCTGCTTACCCTGCTGACTCCTCTTTTTTTACTCATCAGGTTGCTTCCGGAGCTGCCGCAGCCTCTGTGGCATTACCCTCTGCCTCATCATCCTCTGTCTCCTCTGTTGATACGAGCTGTGCAGCCTCTTCTGGGGTAGCGCTCTGCTTCAACGCCTTTACAATATCCTTTAGCTTTGCATATGCTGCCTTTATCTCTTTATGGGCGGCCTTCATATGCTCATGGGCCTCCTGGATCTTGCTGCTTACATTCTCACCAGTGCTGCCGCCAATTCTAAGAAGTCTTGCTGCCTCATAGCCATCCCTTGCAAGCTCATACTCCTCTCTGGCTATGGCTGTGTGGTTCTTCAGCTCCTCAACATCCGAGGCTATAGCTGAGGTGTCCACGCCCCGTTCTTCCAGCCTTGAGAGGAGCCTGTCAAGGCGCTCTTCCACCCGTGTTGCCTTGAGTATCACCCTGCCGAGGCGTGCATTCATAATTAGACCTGAGGCAAGTCTTGAGTCAATACGCGTCTTAACCCACTCGCGCTTTATTGTCTGCGCTGCCCCGATAACATCCTGCTTCGGGGTTGAGTTATCAAATCCCTCTACAGTCTGCTTTGCCTCTGTAACAGCAGCTATTCTTTCATCAAGGTCTGATATTATGGATTCTGCCTCCTCATCTGAAAGCGCGTCTGATGCCTCAACCTTGCTCCTTATCATCTCAAGGTGGCTGATTATCATGTCAGCTGCATGTATGAGGATGGCCCTTGATCTGCCTACCAGCCTTTGCTCAGCTGCTGTACAGTTTTCAGAGCAGGAGGCGCGTTCATTCTTAAGCCTTGCAAGCCCCGACCTTGCATCAGCATACTGCGCCCTGACCTTTAGGTAGTTCTTTGTTGCATCCAGATAATTCTGCTTCGCCTCGCTGAGCCTGTTAGCTGCTACCACGCGGGCCTTAAATGCACTCTGGGCATTATAGCGCCTAAACGCTTCCTGGTTTCTTAGCTGAGCAAGCCTCTTTACTGCTACACGCCTCTGAACCCCGGAGCTAGCAGCACCCTCACCTGCTGCAGGCGTCGCGTTGGCAGCAGGGGCATCTGCAGTTGCAGCCTGAACCCCCTCCACTATCTTGGCGCATATCTCCCTGCAGGGCTTAGCCATGACATTCATGCCGAGGCATCTGCCAGAGCAGAGCCTTGGTACGCAGACCCTTGCGCAGAGGCTCTCATTAAGATCATATTCAGCGCACTTATCCAGGCATGGCTTCTGCTCAGGCTCATCTCCCGCAGAGACAGTTGCTGTGCCTATGTCAGCAGTAGTGTCTGTATCTGTTATGTCCTCAGCAGTTGCAAAAAGAGAAACCAGCATCATAGACAGGATAATAAGCAAAACTGTGGCGAGCTTCTTCATCTAAACACCTCCTTGTTTTACAGTTAAGAGCAAGAGACGAGGTTGTTTATAAAGATTGCTAGAGCTTGGCAAACATGCTGTTGGCTATTGGCAAATCCCTGGTTCCTAGCTCCCTGCCCCGATAAGCACCACGCCAAGCATAATAAGCGCTATGCCTGTAACCCTGTAGGCATTGATGCGCTCCCTGAGGTATTTCACTGAGAGGAGGAGTATCCAAATGTATGCCAGGGAAACGAGGGGGTAGAGAAGTGAGAGGTCTCCTCCCTTCAGGGCAGGTATAAACAGCGCTGCTGATAAGCCGTATAGGAAGAAACCGAGGATAAGGCGCCTGTTGAAGATGAAACTTCTTATGCCGCTGCCAGTATGTGCAGAACCAAGCTTCAGGAATAGGGAGCCAACAGAGCCTATGACTGTTGAAACAAGCACCAAGGATATTGCCCAGAGCTCTGCCATTCCCATACTCACCTGCTTCCAATGCCTATAAGGCTTATGCCTACAATGATTGACGCAATACCAGCCCACTTGAAGGGGGTCATTGACTCCTCCAGAAAGCGGACTGAGAAGAGGCTCACCCATACAAAGGATGTTGCAACAAATGGATACAAGACTGAGAGCTCGCCGTGCTTTAACGCCATTATCAGCAGTAGAGCGCCGAGCACATACACTATGCACCCAATGGTGAGGTAGTGGTTGCTTATCAGCCCCATGGGTGTGAACTCAAGCCTGCCAGCTGCAAGCTTGAACATAAGCTGACCAGTGGATGTTAGAAGGGTGCAAAGGAGCACAAGGGCAATTGCCCAGGCTGCTGTTCTCTGCTTCCTCCTTGCTCTAGGCATGCTCTGTGGCTAAGGCTGTCAGTATATAAACGTTTTTCGATCCTGACACAAATGACATCCGAGGGCTTTGAATGCCCAGCGCAGCTGGGCATTCAAAGCCCTCGGTAGAGACTCCCGTCCAAAGACGACAATAAAAGAAACATTTAAATAGAAGCATCAAAGACTAAGTAACCATTAAGTTGTAGTAAACAGGTGGTTGAATGAGCGTTCTGATAACTGGGGGGGCAGGCTTCATCGGAAGCCATGTAGCTGATAAGGCAATAGAGGCTGGCCACAGCATAGCTGTTGTTGATAACCTCTCAACAGGGAACAGGGCCAATGTAAACAGGAGGGCAAGGTTCTACAGACTGGACATATGCTCACCAAGGCTAGAAGGCATATTTAAAAAGGAGAAGCCAGAGGTTGTGATCCACCACGCTGCACAGATAAATGTAAGGCACTCTGTCAAGGAGCCAGCCTTTGACGCCAAGGTCAATATAATCGGCTCCCTCAACATTCTGGAGTGCGCCAGAAAAACAGGCGTTAGGAAGGTAATATACGCAAGCTCAGGGGGTGCACGCTATGGCGAGCCTGAATACCTGCCATGCGACGAACTACACCCTGTCAGCCCCATCTGCCATTACGGGGTTTCAAAACACACAGTTGAGCACTACCTCTATCTCTATCGCCACCTATACGGGCTTGACTACACGATCCTGGCATACGCAAATGTCTACGGGCCAAGGCAGGATCCCAAGGGAGAGGCAGGGGTAGTATCCATATTCATCAGCAGGCTGGCATCAGGTGAACAGGCTGTAATCTTCGGCTCCGGAAGGCAGACAAGGGACTTTGTCTACGTGGGCGATGTCGCTGACGCCAACATTCTGGCTATGAGGAAGAGAACAAGGTCAAGGTACTTCAACATAGGAACAAACTGCGAGACCAGTGTTAACCAGATATACCGCGAGATTGCCTCAGCTATGAAGTCTGGGCTTAAGCCAATCCATGCACCGTCTGTTCCAGGGGAGATAAGGCGAATACGCCTTGACATCAGGCCTGCAGCCAGGGAGCTTGGATGGAAACCAATGACCGGGCTTAGGGAGGGCGTAGGGAAGACAGTCGCCTGGTATATCGACGCCCATAAGAATGGCATGAGAGCAGGAGGCAGGAGATGAGGATAGCATACCTTGCACCGGAGTTTGTTCCGCCTTGGGGGGGAGTAGGCGTCTACTCAACCCACCTCATAAAGGAGCTCTCAAAATACAGGGACATGGAGATCCACGTGTTTACTCCAGTGAGGGGAGAGGGCTATGACAAGAAGAAGGTAGAGGCCATGTTTGGCGGGAGGGTGAAGATATTCAACATATCTGTTGCCAGAGACGAGTTTGTCTACAACCTCATATTCCAGTACAATGTAGCAAAACAGCTCCCTGAGTTCCACAGGAAATACCATTATGACATCATACACGCTGCAAACCTGGTTCACATGCCAGACATCTTCCTTAAGTTCAGGGAGCTGGATGCGAGGTTCGTCGTAACTGCGCATACAACAATAGAGGGCCAGTTGAGAGGACTGGTCTCGAAGAACAAGGGCTTGTTCCACCTAGCCCCTTCAGAGAAGGGCTCTGTTATAGCCTTCCCCTACATCTGGCTTATGGAGCAGCTCTACCTCAGGAAAACAGGCTACATGATAAGCGTATCCCATCGTTCACGCCAAGAGTTTATAGCATCTGGCTTTAAGGGCAGGATCACAACAATCCACAACGGGACTGATACAAGCCTGTTTAACAGCAGGTTAAGCAAGGAAAACGCCCATAAGCTCTTCCCGCAGCTTAAAGGCAAGAAGAACCTCGTGCTCTACGCTGGCAGGCTGATAAGCCAGAAGGGCATCCGCATATTTATCGAGATGGCGAGCAGGCTCTCTGGCAGGGGCATACACTTTGTCATAGCGGGAAATGGCGATGTAAACGGGCTGAAGAGGCTTATCAAGAAATACAGCCTAAAGGAGAGCGAATACAGCTTCCTCGGCTTTGTGAAAAACACTGATATGGGCAGTCTCTACCGCTTATGCTCTGTATTTGTACTTCCATCATACTCTGAAAATCTTCCCATCTCAATAATTGAGGCGATGAGCTGCGGATGCGTCCCTATTGCAAGCGATGTCGGGGCAGTCCGCGAGATCATAAGGGATGGCATTGACGGCTTTACTGTAATGCCCGGTGACGTTGAGGGCCTCCTACACCTAACCTCCTACATAGTAGAAAACAGGCAGCTTAGAAGGGCAATGGCAGATGAGGGAAGCAGGCGTGCAAGGGAGCGCTTCAGCGTCAGGATGATGGCCAGGAAAACAAGGGAGTTTTACGAGATGATGATAAATGAGAATCCTGCTAGTTAACCCGCCGCGCTTTAACAGCATACCGGTAATTCGCGAGGAGCGGTGCGAGGTAACAGAGCGCTACTCTGTACTGCCCCCTTACAGTCTGCTCCAGATAGCTGCAATGGCCCGTGCAGAGGGACATGAGGTTGAGCTTATAGATGCCAACGGCTTTAACATAGGCTATCCTGAACTGGAAAAAGAAATCTCAGATAAGAACTATGATGTTATGATATTCAGGTTTACGCCTACGACATTTGACCATGATATGCGTACTGCAGTAATTAGCAAATCTCTAAAAAGCAATGCCTTGGTAGTTGGAATATGCCTAACCCTACACAGCCTAGCTAAGGAGGTGTTGGAGTCTGCCCCTGCACTGGACATATACATTGGCAGGGACTACGA
>PEYS01000153.1 GCA_002763335.1 Candidatus Woesearchaeota archaeon CG08_land_8_20_14_0_20_47_9
ATACTCATCTAAACCCGTATCAAATTCTGCAAACTCGTTTCTTGCCTTATTATAGTACAGAATCTTCTGTTTCTCAACTCTTGGGGTTGGTGGTATTTTAAGATCTCCCCCCCCTCTTCCAACGTTAATCTCATCTTCTAATGTATACTCTCCATCACCACCATCTACTTCTACGTCATAATTACCACTACTTATTAAAAACTCTAGTTCTCCTCTATTGTTTGCTTTGACAACCCTTACAACCTTCCCATCTTCGAGTATGTGCAGCTGCGCATTTTCCAGCGGAACCTTTTTATACGTAGTCTGGTCATAACCTTCTATTGTACCTGTTGCCTTTGGGAATATTGCTTTGAAGCCACCTTGAACTGTAGTTGGCTCTGTGTCTTTGTTATACGCTGTAATCGTTATGGTATAAGTACCTGGCTCTTCTATTTCATCTTTAAAGTCAATCTTAGGTAAATCTTGGGCGCTAGAAATAGTTTCACCGGATTTAGTAACCGTTACATCATAACTTACGGCATTCTCTAAGTCTCCTCTTAGTTCTAGTTTTATGGTTGGGTTTACCCCTACAGGGTAGGCCTCTGGTGGTAAAGAGCCTGATCCAGGCTTAACAAATGGCTTTGACTCACCATTACAATAAAACTCGATATTAGATACCTCTGCAACTGGAGTTTTACTAGTTTGTTCACACCCCGAATCAAATAATGAAATAATACCTAGTGCGGCAGCTAAACCAAAAGTTCCTGCGAGCCTCGGAAAAGTTCTTCTATCTAAAAATATGTCACCGCGATTTTTAGAATATTCCTTACTGCTATTTCTGATGATTGCAGCAGCTTCACAAGCCTTACGATAGTTTTGTACCTTTTTTTTCATAGACTCAGTAGCTCCTTCAATTCCAGATTTAACTGTAGAAAAAATATGTCCGATTGCGCATAATCCATCGAGAAGCCTTCCGCCTATTTCTTCACACACAGTTCTATCGTAAAGTGGATGAGCTTCTAGTATATTTTCGAGGTTTTCAGGGTGCGCCATACCAATCCTTAATCACCACTATCTAGCAACAACCATATAAATATTTCTATCCTTGAGTAAATATTCTTTATAAATGGCCTGCTTTATATTCAGAGGGCTTTGTTACAGCATCAAAAAATAAAATAGCAGTTCTTACGCGGAAAACTTTGAATACCGAGGCGAGCCGTAAAGGCGAAGCCGAGTGTATCCAAAGTTTTCAGTTACACCTTTTCAAGCATGCTAGCAATCTGCCATATCTGTGTCCTGGTATAAGGCTGGAGGTTTGTGTCATCAGATATCTCATCCAGTTCCTGCAGTGCCTTGTCAATCCTGATTGAGAACTCTCCCTTCTCATTAAGGGTTTCTATTATCCTGTGGATCCTGGTTTTTATGTTGCGCGGGACTGTGTTGTCCTCCTCAAGCTCTTCAAGAGCAGTGATTATGCCCCGTATCTGCTCTTCAGCGTCTTTTGTTGAAACAGGGGTCTTTCTAGCAGTCACTTTGCACCGCCCTCTTTCTTCATCCTTTCAAGTAGTTCGCCTTGGAGCTTAGATGCCCTCTCCCTTAGTTTCAACTCGTGCTTCTCCAGTGTCTTGATGCGTAGCTCGATTATCTCCTTTTTTGATCTAAGATCATCATCAAGCTTCTCCTTGGAGGACTTCACCATTATGTTGCCAATGATCTTATATGCCTGATCAGTCTCCTTAAGCTCGTTCAGGGCTGACTCGACCTCCATGAGCTGCATCTGGAAGTTCTGCTTCTGCAGCACAAAGTTCTGCATGTTCTGTTCCATAAGCTGGAGTTGACCAAGCTGCTCATCTGTTTCTCTTGCCATGTTATTCCACTTCTGAAACCCTCTCTATGACGCTTAAGAGGGCTGTTATCGAGTTTATTGTTGCGCGCAGGGCAACTGCATCATCTGCTTTTACAGAGAACTCTGTAAAACCTCCAAAATGCCTTAATGTGTAGTCTGACCTTGTCTTGCGCTTGCCAGCGCATTCTGGTATAAAGCATCGGAATATTGCTTTATTCCGCGCCCTTATCAATGCCTCGTAGTCTGAAGTCATCTTGCCTTAACCAGGGTCACGCTCTTTCTCGCCTTAAAGAGTATCCTGCTTCCACAGTGGGGGCATCTCACCTTCTTCCTGATATAGTCTGCAGGTATCTTCTTGTTGCACTCAAAACACTTGTACTCAACCATCAGATACAGCCTCCTTTTCCGCTGGCTTTTTGGTATTGTCCGTAGCCTCTCCCTGGGTGGTTTCCAGCTTTACTTGTGTGGGGGTGTATGCCCTGCCTGTGAACTTGCTGTTGCACTTCTTACACTGCCATATGCCTGCGGCAATTCGTTTTACACGCTCCTTATGGCAGTAGGGGCACGTCTTCTGTTCCCGTCTTTCAGACTCTATCTTTCCAACCTTGTACCTTACCTTACGCCCGTATCTTGGGCCGAAGCGCTTTACAGAAGCGAGAATCTTAACATTAGCCATGCTTTCGCCTACAATGAGTTTGTAGTCACCGAGATTTCGAAGTGGTTTATAAATTTATTGGAAAACTTTGAATACACTCGGCTTCGTAAAGCTCGGCTCGGTATTCAAAGCCCTCAACAGCAAAATATTTATATAACTTAACAATTAGCAAGTTACATGGTTGGGCTTAAGAGGCATTGGATGCTGGGATTTATTGAGGCAAGCGCCTGCTTCAGCATTGTCATAAAGCGCGGCAGGGGTTACAAGTGCAAAAACCAGGTCTTTGCAGACTTTTCAATAAAATTCCCCCCTGACCAGCATGAGCTTGCAAGAGCGATAAAAAAGGCCCTGGGGGCAGGGCGCATCTACTGCCGCAGTGATAAAGACAGGAGGTGTAAGGAGGTCTTGCTTAAGGCCACAGCACTAGACGATGTTAAGAGAATCGCCGCATTCCTAAAGATGGGTTTTGTATCCAAGGCGAGAAGGCAGGAGTTCGAGGTCTGGGTGAGGTGCATTAGCTCTATTGATGCAGGGGAACACCTGACAAAGGAAGGGCTGCTCAGGATAGCCCTGCTGAGGGAAGACCTGCATTCACGCAGGCAGTGGAACAAGAAGAACTACTGCACAATCAGACAACGCATAGACCCATGCGAGGTATACAAGCGGCTTGGCTCTATACCTACCAGCTGCAGGGTCTGTAAATCTTAAGGGTGAATCAAATGGACAGAGAAAACAAGAGGCGCATCTACCTTGATAATGGCGCAACAACGAGAACAGATCCAAGAGTAGTGGAAGCCATGCTGCCATACATGACAGCAGAGTACGGTAACGCATCCTCTCTCCACAGCTTTGGGGTTAAGGCGAGGGATGCCATGGAAAAGGCTCGCGCAACAATAGCCAATGCAATTCATGCAAAGCCAAGCGAGATCATATTCACCTCAGGGGGCACAGAGTCTGATAACCTCGCCATACTGGGATTTGTGAGTGCAAACAAGGGCAGGGGCAACCACATCATAACAACAAGATTCGAGCATCCTGCTGTGCTAAACACCTGCAAGCATCTTGAGTCAGAGGGGTTTAGGGTGACATACCTCCCTGTAACAAGGGAGGGGATAGTGGGCCTAGAAGAGCTTGAGATGGCGATAACAGACCGCACAGTCCTTGTTTCTATCATGCACGCCAACAACGAGATAGGAAGTATCCAGCCTCTTGATAGGATCGCTGATGTATGTAAAAGCAAGAGCAGAGGGATCTGCCTACACTCTGACGCTGTGCAGTCATTCACAAAGCTCCCTATTGATGTATCCAAAACAAGGGTTGACATGCTCTCAATGAGCGCTCATAAGATTCATGGCCCTAAGGGCGTGGGTGCTTTATACCTAAGAGAGGGCGTTAAAATAAACAGGCTGGTGTTCGGTGGGCATCATGAAAGAGACCTCAGACCAGGAACAGAGAACATTGCAGGCATCGTTGGCTTTGCCAAGGCAGTTGAGCTAATGAACAGGACTGAGATTGCAAGTATGACCAAACTAAGGGATATGCTGATCAGGGGCATAATGGAGGGCGTATCAGATGTGGTATTGAATGGCTCGCAATCAGAGAGGCTGTGCAACAACGTAAACATCTCCTTTAAGTACGTTGAGGGTGAGAGCTTACTGCTCAGCCTTGACGCAGAGGGCATTGCTGTCTCAACTGGCAGCGCCTGCTCCTCAAGGTCATTAGAGCCAAGCCACGTACTGCTGTCAATAGGTCTAAGACCAGAGATGGCCCATGGCTCACTCAGGTTCACTCTGAGCAGGTTCACAACAGAGGAGGAGATTGACCATGTCCTTGAGGTGCTGCCTAGAGTGGTGAAGAGGCTCCGTGATATAAGCCCGTTAAAGGGCGGTTAATTTAGCGAGGCAGAAGAATGTACAGCAAGAGGGTTATCGAGGCGTTTACAAACCCGCATAATGTTGGCGTGCTTGAAGATGCTGACGGGATTGGCGAGGTAGGCAACCCCGTATGCGGGGACATCATGAAGATGTATATCAAGGTCAGGGATGGAAGGATAGTTGACATCAAGTTCCAGACATTCGGGTGCGCAGCAGCCATAGCAACATCCTCAATGATAACAGACCTCGCAAAGGGCAAAACTCTAGAGGAGGCTGAGAAGATAACGAGGAATGACGTTGCAGAAAGCCTTGACGGCCTGCCCCCAATAAAGATGCACTGCTCTAACCTAGCAGCAGATGCGCTGCACAAGGCAATAGAGGATTATAGGAAGAAACAAACAGAGAAAAGGTTAGTCAAAAGTCTCGATAAAAACATTTAAATACATTCTCCGAAGCCAACGCCTTATGGGCTCGTGGTTTAGTGGTTATAACGCCGCCCTTACACGGCGGATGTCTCCAGTTCGAAACTAGCAGCAAACACCATTAAGAGCTGTTAAGCGAGCATCTGGGCGGGCCCATAAACAACAACCCATTCACAACAGGCGATAACAAACACATGATGTTAGGCGACGGTAGTCTAGCGGTAGGACATAACCCTGCCACGGTTGTAACCCGGGTTCGAATCCCGGCCGTCGCATTAACAATAAAAAATCCCCGACTAAAGTCGGGGTATTTTTTAAGCCTCAAACTTGGTTTTCTAATCGGCTAAAGCCGAGGTAACGAAAATCTGCTGCTCGGGGCTATCCCCGACTTAAAAGTCGGGGCTTTACGCCCCTCGCTTCGAAACGCAGAT
>PEYS01000030.1 GCA_002763335.1 Candidatus Woesearchaeota archaeon CG08_land_8_20_14_0_20_47_9
CAGAAGACCAAGGTATCCGTACTTGCCGTAAGGCAGGTCCAGAAGACCAAGGTATCCGTACTTGCCGTAAGGCAAGCCCAAACGCTTTGTTTTCTCGTGGCCGAATGGAATCAAACGCTCGTGAGCACACCGATGGAATGACTGCATTCAAAGTTTTCAGTTTTATCGTCGGAAAATACGCCCTGGGAAAAGCGAAAACTATTTAAACAGCGACCCATCCCTTTTTTAAGAGAAAACCCATCTCTAATCACTTGTTTTCAGTTGGCAGATGATGCATTCTCAGGCAGCACGAGACAGTATAAAATGGAGAGTCAGGAGAGAATGGAAGGGAGTAATCAGAAAAATGAAGGGGCTGTAGCTGGGCAGGAGCAGGCCTATGAATACTCTGCAAAGAGCATCCAGGTCTTAGGGGGCCTTGACGGGGTGAGAAGGAGGCCTGCAATGTACGTAGGGGATACCAGCATAAGGGGGCTGCATCACCTCGTTTATGAGGTGGTTGATAACTCTGTTGATGAGGCCCTGGCAGGATACTGCACCAGGATAACAGTCACCCTGCATAAGGACGGCTCTGTGAGTGTTGATGATAATGGCAGGGGCATACCGGTTGACATAATGCCTGCCTATGGCAAGCCGGCAGTAGAGATTGTTATGACAAAGCTCCACGCCGGGGGCAAGTTTGACCGCAAGACATACAAGGTATCAGGGGGCCTGCATGGAGTGGGACTGTCAGTGGTGAACGCCCTATCAGAGGAGCTGTCTGTAGAGGTAAGAATGGGAGGCAGGGCATATTCACAGGCCTACCGCTATGGGAAGCCGCTGTCAGGGCTCGCTGTCAAAGGGCCTGCTGAGGGCTCAGGAACAAGGATCAGATTCATGCCTGACAAGGGCATCTTTGAGACAACATCCTTCAGCTTTGACATCCTCACTGCAAGGCTTAGGGAGCTAGCCTTCCTGAACCGCTCGCTTACCATCTCCATAGCAGATGAGGCAAATGAGCGGACAGAGAGCTTCAAGTACGACGGGGGCATAGTGTCCTTTGTCAAATACCTCAACAATGGCAAGAATGTGCTTCACGAGCCCATATACTTTGAGAAGGGTAAGAACGGGACAGTTGCCGAGATTGCAATGCAGTACAATGCAGGCTACATGGACAACATACACTCCTTTGCAAACAACATAAACACAACAGACGGGGGTTCACATCTGGCGGGCTTTAAAAGCGCCCTTACAAGGACACTCAACAGCTACTCTGAGAAGAACAGGCTCCTAGACAAGGACGCCCGCCTCTCAAGCGACGATGTCAGGGAGGGGCTTACAGCAGTCATATCTGTCAAGCTCCCTGAGCCCCAGTTTGAGGGCCAGACAAAGACGAGGCTTGGAAACTCTGAAGTCAAGGGCGTTGTTGAGTCCATCGTCTCCTCTGTGCTGGGCCAGTTTCTGGATGAGAACCCCCGCATTGCGAAGACGATAATACTGAAGGCTGTAAATGCTGCGCGTGCAAGAGAGGCTGCTCGCAAGGCAAGGGAGGTTGTCAGGAGGAAAACAGCCCTCGAGGGCACTACGCTTCCGGGTAAGCTCGCTGACTGCTCAAGCAAGGACCCTAAGGCGTGTGAACTATACCTCGTTGAGGGTGACTCTGCAGGAGGCTCTGCAAAGCAGGGCAGGAATCGAGGCTTTCAGGCAGTGCTCCCCCTGAGGGGGAAGATACTGAATGTTGAAAAGGCGCGCCTGGACAAGGTGTTTAAGAGCGTGGAGATAATGACTATGGTAACTGCGATAGGCACAGGCATTGGCGAGGAGTTTGACATAACAAGGGCGAGATACCACTGCATAATCATAATGGCAGACGCTGATGTTGACGGGGCCCACATAAGAACCCTCCTGCTAACATTCTTCTTCAGGCACATGAAGCAACTGATAGAACAGGGGTATGTGTACATCGCCCAGGCCCCGCTCTTCAGGGTGGCCAAGGGAAAGAGCACCTACTATGTCTACAATGAGGAGAAGCTCAGGATCCTGCTTGAACACGTCGGTAGTGAGGGGGCAACAGTGCAACGATATAAGGGTCTCGGAGAATTGAACCCTGAACAACTCTGGAGCACCACAATGGACCCTGAGCACAGGATACTCCAGCAGGTAACCATAGATGATACTGTCGAGGCTGACCGCATATTCAGCATCCTGATGGGCGAGGAGGTTGAACCCAGACGCAGGTTCATATCAGAGCACGCTAAGGAGGTTGTTAACCTAGATGTCTAGGGCTAATAACAACTAACCTGTCTGCTTCTTCTGGATAGCTATGCTGTGGGCGTCTATGTAGTACCTTATCATCGAATCCCAGCCGACAAGAGAGACGAGCCTCTTAGCCTCTATCTTGTTTTCTATCCTCTCCTCCTTAGTAAGCTGCGAGAAGTAGTGCATTATCCTTGTAAGTTCAGCCACAGAATCGTCATACGATACATTAAGCCTCCTGAGCACGAATATCCCCGGGTTCTTCCTTCCCGCATAATTTGGCAGGGCCTTTGTTATGAACCTTCCGAAGCCCGCAAGGTCTGTTGTTACAGATGCAACGCCGAGGGCTGCGCACTCAACAGGGGTATACCCCCATGGCTCATAGTATGAGGGGAATACCCCTAGATGAGCGCCGAGTATCGCGCTATAGTACTCTAGGTCGAGAAGCCTGTCAGCGCCATTAAGATAAGTTGGGTAGAAGACCACCTTGACCCTGTCATCAGGCTGATTATCCAGGCCGGTCTCTCCGAAGCGCCTTATTATCGCATCCTTCTCCTCATCGTAAAGCTCATGGGTTGATAATGGGGGGTTGCCATTCCTGATGAGGCGCAGAACCTTCTTTTTAACCTCAAGAATAAAGTCTGGGGGGAGCTTGAATCTCCCAGCACCCTCTTCCCGGTTAAGCACCATGTAGAGTATGCGTTCCTTAATGTCATATATTGATTCGTCAACATACCCCTTTATGTCGTCAAAAAAGGTCTCTCCTTCCAGCAGCTCTGGGCGAATCCCCTTTATATTGCCTGGGATCCAGAAGAAGGCTATGATGGTCTTATCAGACCCCCCTGCCTTCAGAAGGCTGTTAAGCCTTCCCAGGGCGTCGATCATTACGTCAACACCCTTGTCGTGAAACTCATACCTCCCGGAAATGAAATAGATGAGCGTGTTCTCAATATCAAAGGTATAGTAGGGGAAGAAGTAGGCCATTATAAACTCCCGCATCCTCCTCCTGTAGAGTATGTGCTTTACTGATATCTCCTCAAATGTCGGGAAGACATCAATATCAAGGCCATTTGGCAAGATCAGATCAGGCTTTTTTCCGAGGAAATGCGCTGACTCAATCCCTGTTATTTCGCTTACCGTGGTAAAGACATCTGCATTCTGCGCGCAGGCCCGCTCTGTCATAAACTTTGCCTGAATCCCGTATTTGTAGGCCTCTTTCTCAGGATCAAAGGAGCCTAGATTTGCATAGAGGTTAACGCCGTTTCCAGTTATTGTCCTTCCCAGCATTGTGGCGTGTGTGGTGAATACAGTTGCAATGCTGCTCTTCTGCTTCTTGAGGTAGAGGAGCGCTGCCCCTGTAAGCCACTCGTGGAAGTGGGCGATTACGCGCTTGTCCCTCATTGTGTTTGAGAGCTCAGAGAGCAATCTTCCCACAGCACGCCCCCATGTTATAGGCTCATCAAAGTCGTAGCCGCTGCCAAGCGAGTCAATCTTGTAATCCAGCCAGAGCTCTGTCTTTATATTATCCTTCTGCTCCATGAGGACAGAGAAATCAACAAGTATAGTGTTAGGCTCGCCCTTCACAAGCCACTTTCCGTAATGGCAGAATATGTCCTCTGCCCTGAGCCTGTCAAAAACATCCTTTAACTCCCGCGGAGGAGGCAGTTCCTGAAACTCGCTCAGGTGGCTCTTAGGGAAATAGGGGCCAATTGTGTAGTAAACAGGGTACCTTGACTTTAGCGAGGGTATCTTTGACTTTACCACAATGTATATCCCCCCAACCCTATTACAGACCTCCCACGCAACCTCAAAGAGGCAGTCAGCGGGCCCCTTTTTTTCTGTCATCTCTCTATAAAAATAAATCACTGTATATAATGGTTTCTGGATCACTATATTGTTACTACAAGCAGCAGTTTCCACTGGTCTGCGACCTGTGAAAACTGCTGCTCCGCAACCAAGATCTGCCCTTCTTTGGGCTTAAACCAGCCCAAAAAACAGGTTACTACTTTACGATGACTGAAAATTTATAAATACTAGCCGTTGCAAGTGGCTTGTTTTAGATGGGTATAGTTACAAGAAGACGGATGTAGTTACAAAGAATGCTGCAATATAGTAGTAGCATGAATAGGTGAGTTAGTGTAACAGAGGCTAAGATTCGAGCACCTAAAGGTGCTGCTGGTTTGCAAGCAGGAGTTTTTAGGTAAGCTGGCTGTTAAGGGGACTAAAGTAATGAGGGTTTTAATGTTCGGATGGGAATTCCCACCCTATAGCAGTGGAGGCTTGGGCACAGCCTGTCATGGCCTGACAAAGGGGCTTCATAACCATGGCGTCGAGGTTCTCTTCGTTATCCCCTCCTGCCCTGGCGAGATTCACTCGGAAAACGCCCGCATAATAGTTGCTGACGATCTTAAGGGGGTGAAGCTTATAGCATTTGATTCCCCACTCTGCGCATACATGACCTCTGCTGAGTACAAGAACGCGCTGCTAAAGGGTAAGGCTTCTAAGGGGAAGAGCTCGATGTACGGGTCAAGCCTCTTCGAGGAGGTCTATCGCTACTCTGAGTTTGCAAAGGAGATAGCCCGCATGGAGGGCTTTGATGTCATTCATGCCCATGACTGGCTGACATACATGGCAGGCCTGAACGCCAGGAAGGTCTCAGGCAAGCCCCTGGTTGTCCACGTCCATGCCACAGAGTTCGACAGATCCCCAAGCCCAAATCCTGCGGTCTACAACATAGAGCGAGAGGGCATGCACGAGGCAGATGTTATAATTGCGGTGAGCAACTACACTAAGAACAAGATTGTAGAGCACTACGGGGTGCCG
>PEYS01000121.1 GCA_002763335.1 Candidatus Woesearchaeota archaeon CG08_land_8_20_14_0_20_47_9
AATATTCAGCAAATAAACCCCTTCCTTGATGTTGTCGGTATAAAACTCCTTTATCTGTGTTGGGTCACGTTTTAATGCACTCTTATTTCCATCGTCGTCGTCTTCAAACACCTTACTAAAGACAAGCTTATTAGTTTCAACCTCAATTAGCGAGACCCTAAACTCATCCTTCCCCATGTAACTATTCCAATCCCTCTTCCCCATTGTCATGTTAAAGCTGTCCTTGAGGTAGACATAGAATTGATGAGTGTCACGCAATGTAGTATTAATCGTTGTCCAACTCCTCTTTTTAAACCCCTCCCCTGCATCTGGGTTAATTGGGTTGGTGAAGTTTACACCAAGGAAATATACGCTGTCGAATTTAGCATTCTTCTCTAGCCATTCCTCGAGGGTTTTTGCTTCCTTTAAGGTTGATGTTCGGTTTGCGTACTCTGGGCTGACGTAGATGTCGATGTCCGGGTTGTTGGTTTTTAGTTTTTGGTCGTTGTTTGTTTGTTCTTGGTTATTGATTCTACCCCACCCAAGCCTTTGCAACCATCCCGAACTGCCCCCGCCCTTGCTTGCACTATCGTTACCAGCGCTGCTATCTTCAGGACTGATTGCAGGGTTAGCCATGCTTCCCTCTGGCTTGAAGAGCCTGCTCCCTTTGAAGCTAGCTACCTTCACATAGCTATCCCATGCAGGATTCCAGAAGAGCTTGTTGTTCACGTAGATTGGATCGTCTCCTGTGGCGTTTATCTTTAGGGTGGTGCGTACTGTTGTGAGGTCAACAGGAGGCTTGAACTCTAAGGTAGCTTTGCCTGCAATCATTGGCAGCTTGCCCTGCCAGGACTTGATGCAGAAGCTGCCTGAGCCTGTTGAGCAGTTCTTGGCATCAAGGGCATCAGTATGCAGGGTTATTGTGTGGTGATAGCCCCAGGGGATAAACAAGAGAATAACCCCAATGATGATAAGCAGGGCAATCAGCCTGAATCTGGGGAGTGTGCGCCTCTGCTTAATGTATAACCTTGACTTCCCTAGCTTCTTTTTATGTTTGTGTAGTTTTCTGGGTAATGGCTCTGAAACACCAGCCTTAGGCACAGTATGCCCCGCCTTCTTCACAAGCCAGTCCTTATGCCTGATTGGGCTATCAGGCTCAGGCATTGTAAGCCTCCTGTACCTGCGCTTAAGCTGCTTCTTGGTTACAAAAACACCCTGCTTAAAATGCCTCCAACCTCGGCCTAGAGCCTCCTCAGACCTGGCAAGAAACTCATCAACAACATCCCTAGTATCCAGGTCCTTGTCAGGCTCTGGCTTTGTAACAGGAATACTTGACTCAGCCTCTTTCTCATCCCCTTTCATAATCATAAACCCCTCTCCAACTTCACAGTCTAAGGAAAAATCCAGCCATGGCGCAGGCTCGGCAGGGGAGCTCGCGAGGGTGCCGAGCAGGACATTTTGCGCAGCAAAATGGCCGTCTGCTGCCATGGATGGCTGGATTTTTCCGATGTTAAGGCTTATTCTTGGCAATGAACCTTGCTGAGCTGGTTTTGGTTCCGCATGCTTCTTTAGTGGATTGCCCCCACCCAATCTATGCAGCTAGCTCTCGCCCTGGCCACCCCCGCCCCTGATAGCGCCAAAGGCACTGTAGGCCATCTAGGAGCCATCTAGCACTCTGGGAACCCAAAGCGCATGGCTCACGTCTCAAAGCTGATTAGCTCGAGACTCATAGCTCAAGCCTCAAAGCTCATAATCCCCCCATTACACGCTTTATTTGTCCGTGATCAGTTACGATTACTGGTAAATATTAGTTGGAATACTTAAAATTAACGAAAACCGTCAAAAGCTCGCCCGCTTTTGCAGCAAGGCGAGCTTTTGACTGCCGAATGGAATCAAACGCTCTGTGAGCATACCGATGGAATGACTGCATTGAATAGACTCGGCTTCGCCTGCGGCTCGCCTCGGCATTCAAGGTTTTCGGATGAGAACCCCTTTTTAAATAGCCAGCTCTTAGCCTTTAGCTTCAGCTATTGAATCATCCCCTGCTGATGCTTCAGTTGAGGTTTTATTTATTGGTTTTGGTTTGCGTGGGTGTTTGATTATGCCCTTGCCTCTCTTATCCTGCGCTAAACACCAAATGCTCTCAGAACGTTTAAAAGTTCTATCGTTTACTTTTCTAAACGTATGTTTACAGATCTGCGAATCATATATTATCAATTTGCATTTCTATATACTAGCTCTTAAAAAATACCAAAGATTTATATATTACTTGTATTTTATTAGAGTTATGCGCTTTTCAAAGACAGAATTAAAGGTACTTGAACAGCTTGCTTTAGGCAAAAGGCAAGTCTTAGAAGTAGCTAGAGCTCTAAATAAGGATAAGAGCCAGATATACAGAGTTATCAAAGCATTAGAGCAGAAAGGCTTTCTGAGCCTGAATAATAGAGAAATAGTGCCTTCTGAAGTGACACATGTGCAATTACTGCTTCAGCAACTAAGTAGACAATCAAGTTTTATAGAAGATATTTCTGGCTGTGGATTGAAGCTTTATCTCTACATCCTTGAGACTCCAAGAAGCATAGAAGAGATAACCAAAAATACAGGAATAAAACCAAGTACATTTTTCTATAAGCTCAAGACTGCAAGAAAAAGAAGCCTGATCAAAACAATAGAAAACAAGTATGTATTCAATAGCAAGTTCTGGACAGGACTAAACGAGTTCTTTATTGAACTAAAGAAATATGAAAATGCATTTGACAAAAGAATTCCTCCAGGATCAGTGATCTATCACAAGACAGATGAAGGTATTGTTTTTTCTACAAAAGCAGAATATGATGCAACTCCGACAGGTTTTTCTGCGTATGAAAATTATGGCATAAAGATTTATCTGATTGATAACAACTACTATCTGCCAAAAAAGAAGCTGTCAAAAAAAGAAGTCTTCATTCACTCATTATATCGTTGCGAGAGAGACAAGAGCATACAAAACTTGATCATCTTGACATTGTTCTATGTGAAGCACAAAAGAGAACTTTCGAAAATCCATCATGAAATATTGGACAATATTAATAAAGTCCTTAAAGGTAACAAGGTTGAAGGCTATCCATCATTGTCTGAAATAAAAGATAGGGCTGAGGTATATGATATCAAACTTTAATGACTTAAACAAACTCTTTAAGGAAATTGAACACCAAATCCGAGCTTTAGCGAGTGAATTCAAACCTTTTTCCCTACAACCCCAGCCCATCAACAACAACCTCTGGGTTAAAGCTGGCAAGGTCATCGTATCTTTGACCAGTCCCGAGAAACATAATGGGCTTCTTTGTAACGAAAGAAACAGAGAGTGCTGCCCCGCCCTTCTCATCCACGTCAACCTTTGCAAGGACAATTGCATCAATGCCAATTGCATCATTAAACTGCCTTGCCTGCTCAATGCAGTCATTGCCTGTAATGCTCTCCCCTACAAAGAGCCTGAGGTCAGGCTTTGCAACCCTGATAAGCTTCTTCAGCTCATCCATGAGGTTGATATTTGAATGCTGCCTTCCGGCAGTGTCAATGAGCACGGCATCAAGGTTCTTTGCCTCAGCATACCTTACCGCGTCAAAGGCGACAGCAGCAGCATCAGCACCGTAGTCATGCTTTATAATCTTCACATTAAGCCTATTAGCGTGCTCTTCAAGCTGCTGTATCGCAGCAGCCCTGAATGTGTCAGATGCAGCCATCACGCAGCTCAGGCCAGTCTTCTTAAGCAGATGGGCGATCTTAGCAATTGTGGTTGTCTTGCCAGCCCCGTTAACACCGAAGAATGCAATCACAAATGGCTTTTTGCCTGAATCCCTTATAAGCCTGACAAAATCCTTCTCAGCCTGAACCTCACTGAAGAGGTCTAGGATGCTTGCCCTGAGAGCCTTGCTAACAGAATCAGCAACCTCTGAGCGCTTAATAGGCTTCTCCACAATCTGCTCCCTAAGGTCTGCATGAATATGATCTACAACCTCCAAAGCAACATTGTTCTCAAGGAGGGCAAGCTCTAATTCTGAAAAAAGCTCCTCAAAGTGCTTGTCAGAGATTGTTGTTGTAGTGACCCTGTCCTTTATGAAGCCTGTGAAGGCTGCAATGCCCTTTCTAGGCTGTTCTTCAGCTGGCTGCTCTGCAGGCTCAACTTTCTGGGAGACTGCTTCCTTGTGCTTAACCCGTTCGCTTGCAGGTTTAACTGCTTCCTGCCCCACTTCAGAAGGGGCAGCAGATTCCTTTTCAGGCCTGGCCTTTTGCTCTGGTTTCTGCTCCTCAACCTTCTCTTCGGGTTTGGCTTCTTTCCTTGGCAGAGCCTCTTCACGCACTAGAGGCTTCCTCTCATCATCCCTAGCAGTCTCTTCCCTCTTTACGACTGCTGTAAACCTGGACATAACCCCTTTTAACTTCTCCCTGAGACGAGCAAACACAGCACTCACCCCTTCCCGAGCAGGGTCTGAAGCCTCTTCTCCAGCTCCTGAGCAGTTGCGCTGCTTTTCTCAAACTGCTTGAGCATCTCACTGCGCTGGGCATCAACCTCTGAAAACCTGCCCTGTAAGAGCTCGCTAGTCTCCCCAAGACTCTTCCTCACAACAACGCCAGAGCCAACATTAACCAGAAAGCTGTCGTGCTCAGCCAGCCTTGCGTTTATGAATATGCCGTTTGATATTGGCACGAGAATCTCACGCCCAGACTCAACCTCTTTAATATCCTGGAGCGCCTGGAGCAGGCTGCTGATGTCAATAAGCTGGTTGTCGAGAATCTCCACTGCCTTCTGAAGCTCCCTCAGCTGCTGGCTAGCCTGCTGCAGGCTTCTATAGCAGGCCTCAAGCTCAAGTTTCTTCTCCTCTTCAGATGCCATTTCATGCAAAGGGGTAGCTAGGCTTTTTTAAAGGTTTGTGTGGGTGGTGGAGAGTTGGGATGCGTGATCTCTTTCTGATATCAGTTTCTTCACTTCACCACCATAAAGAAGCCCTTCTCAGTCTGGCTTATGCGCATGATGCTCAAAAGTTCGTGGG
>PEYS01000174.1 GCA_002763335.1 Candidatus Woesearchaeota archaeon CG08_land_8_20_14_0_20_47_9
ACTTAAAGCCGAGGAGGTGTACCTAAAGGAATACAGAACATTTGATGGGGCGTATAGCAACATAAAGCAGTTTATTGAGGTTGTTTACAACAACAAAAGGTTGCATTCATCTATCGGCTATCTGCCGCCAGATGAATTTGAGGCAAGAGTATTAAATATTTCGTTATCTTAGTGTGCAAGAAGAAGGGTGCACTCCAGTATCTTCAACAACATAAGAAGACCGTAAAGCTCGACTACTTTCCAAAATGCACGCCGGAAGAAAATCCCACAGAACAATGCTGGAAACCTGCAAGGGCAGCACTTGCAAATAGGATAATTCCATCTGTATTGTTCACGGTTCCACTAGTATTATCTTTACACGCTTTCCGATCCATTCAACTGGCAGGTAGATTCTTCCGCTGTTACCGCTCTTGTTGACTGTTTTTTCTAGCATCTCATATCCTTTTAACCTGATCCCCCGAGCAGCAGATTTTCGTTACGCAGAAACAGCTTCAGAAAGCTAAATAATTACACTCCCGCAAAAGCTTTTTAAACCTCACATACCACCTCTCTCTTTATGAGGGTGCTTACTCGGGAGGAGGTTGAGCTTAGTAGGATTGGCCTGTCAGGCGAGATTGCAGGGGGGGCGATCTTCATATACCCAACAGACACTATCTACGGCATTGGGTGCAATGCCCTGGATGATAGGGCTGTGAGCAGGGTAAGGGGGATAAAGCAGCGCAACTCTAAGCCATTCTCAGTCATTGTTCCCTCAAAGGAGTGGATTGCTAAGAACTGTGTTGTGAATGATGAAGCCAGAAGATGGATTGACAAGCTCCCAGGGCCTTATACCCTTATACTGAGGCTTAAGAATCCAAGGCTACTTAGTAATGCTGTTAACTGCGGTCTTGAAACAATAGGCGTCCGCATACCCAGGCACTGGTTCAGCGGCTTTGTCATGCAGCTCGGCCTGCCCGTCATAACAACCAGCGCCAATATAACCGGGGGCAACTTCATGACAAGCCTAGAGGACCTCGATGTCAGGGTATCTTCAAGGGTTGATTTCATTGTTTATGACGGCCCGCTTGATGGCAGGCCGTCAACAATTGTTAATCTTACTGGTGATAGGGCAGAGGTAACAGAGAGGTGAGAAAAGAATCAAACACTCTTTGAGCACACCGATGGAATGACGGCATTAAGGCTTCAGCCAGAGGAGGCGTAACTTTACACTGGTCGCAGACCAGTGTAAAGTTACGCTTATACCGCCTTTACCCTTATACGTATGTTAGGTTGCTTCTTAAGGCAAGCCTCTTTAAGCTGTAGTAAAAATTCCCTTGACGGCGGCTTTACTGCTACCAGTCTCTTGTCCAGAAGCTCGCCAACATCTGGCCTGAACTGCTGAAGGCACCAGGTACAGTGCAGGCCTTTTAATTCGGAAGCAATCCTGACTATGTCCTCTACCCTGTAGATAAGCCCAGGCACAACGGTTGTGCGTATCTCTATCTGAACCCTATCCTGGTTTTCGCGGAGTATTGACAGGGTGCGCCTTATGCTTGTGACGACCTCGCCAGTTGACTTGAAGAATGTTCGTGACCTTGTAACCCTCTCGAGGAGGCTGTCTTGCCTGTCTTCAAGCGGCGCCTTGACATCCAGTGCTACAAAGTCCAGGAGCCTGTCTTCAATCAAGGATTTTATTACGAAGGGCCTTGAGCCATTTGTCTCAATACCTGTTTTCATGCCCATCTGCTTTGCAAAGCAGGCAAGGTTGTTCAAGGCTTGACGCTGCAGGCTCGCCTCGCCCCCTGAGAACAACACCGCATCAACAAAGCCTCTCCCGTCTGAGAGTTTCTTTTTAATGTCTGATAGGCGCTGCAGGTGTTTGCTCTCAAACCCTATTATGCCTGCGTTCTGGCAGTATGGGCATCTGAAGTCGCATCCGGCAAGGAATACTACGCTGCACAGCATACCTGGCCAGTCAACTGTTGAGACTGGTATTACTCCCCCAATATACGCTTCCATTAAAAATCATCTGCTCAGTTCTTTTATCTTTGACATAAGCTCCTGTTTCGTTGGAACAACTGAGCGGAATGCAACCTCTCTGTTAATAACTATGGTGGGGGCAGAGGCGATCTGCCTTTGCAGGGCCTCAATCATATGCTC
Source organism: Candidatus Woesearchaeota archaeon CG08_land_8_20_14_0_20_47_9 (assembly GCA_002763335.1). Classification (GTDB taxonomy): domain Archaea; phylum Nanobdellota; class Nanobdellia; order Woesearchaeales; family CG1-02-47-18; genus CG1-02-47-18. The sequence goes on from PEYS01000174.1 coordinate 2,140, forward strand.
TTCAAGGTCGACCTCCTCATACCCTGATCCTGTTTCCTCTGCTACCTCTCTGCATAGCTTCTTAGCAGCCGGGCACTTGGTGCAGCCCTTTGTTGTGTATAGTGTTATTAGTGTCATCTTTTCGCCTCTGCTCGCTTTAAGTCTCTATTACGCCTATAGATCACACGGTGTATCTGCGCCTGTCTTTTAATTCCTGCACCTTGCCCTTGTTCCATGATGAGACGCGCTGGTAGTAGCCTGTTATCCTGCTCAGCCAGTCAACATTCTCTGACTTGCACTTTGGGCAGGATTTTAGCATGCCCCCTGTTGTGTAGAGGCAGTCATTGCATATTGTGAGGTCCCTAGTGTAAGCAAAGTAGCTCATCAGGGTCTTCTTCGCTATCCTCTCTGTGAGTTTAAGCAAGGAATCTGGATCAGGCGTGCCCTCTCCAAGCCATATATGTGAGAGTGCTCCACCATCTAGGAGTGGGTGGAACGAGCTTTCTATCTTAATCCTGTCTAGTAAGCTTACGTCTGCACTCGGCCTTACATGAACCGAGTTTGAGTAGTATACAGCATCCTCTTCTCTGTTGCCCTGGACAACAGCCCTGTCCTTATACGCGCGGGAGTCTATCCTTGCAAGCCGATAAGAGGCAGATTCTGCTGGTGTCCTTGCCAGGCCAAAGAGGTGCCCTGTCTCCTGCCTGTACTCTGCGCAGGTTCGCTTCATCTCAGATATGACCTTCAGGCCGAACTTCCATGCCTCATCAGACTCATGGAGCTCAGAGCCTATATGCGTCTTTAGCATCTCATTCAAGCCAACCATTCCTATCTCGCATCCCTGCTTATCAACAAGGTAGTACTGCGTCCCCTTATCATCAACTGGCTGCGAGAGGAATGGCAGGAGCCCCTGCTTGAGCCTCTTCCTCATCAGGTCCTGCTTTACAGATAGCACCCCCTTTGCCTTATCCATACGCTCCCTTAATAACCCGAACAGCCTTGCATCATCTCCCCTGCTTTCGTATGCTATCTGCGGCAGGTTTAGGGTAACCACCTGTATCGAGCCGCCCCTTACTGTGCCATTACGGAGGTCTGAGTCAGTGTTCTGCTCTGAGAGGGGCATAAGATATGAACAGCACTGGTAGCAGCAGTACTCTGGCAGATAGTCCTGCTGGATGAAGAAGTACGGTGTCCCGAATTTTGCAGTCAGTTGCGATACCTTGTACATCTCGTCAGGGTATTTATCAAAGTCCGTCTTGTCCACCTTGATCTCATACTTTGGAAAGTTGAAGGGCTTGCCAATGTAGTCTCCATCAAGGTAGACGTCAGTTATCGCGTTAAAGAGGGCGTTTGCCTCGTCATGAAAATCACTATAGGTTACGCTGTCCTTTACAACGCCCCCTGGGAGCACGGCAGGGATATCTGCCAATGTCTTTGGTATCCCGGGCTCAATGTCTATGCTGCTGAAGACAGTCTGGCCCCCCCTTGCAACGTACATCTGGGACATCTCGTAAATAAACATCTGGGCGTACTGCTTGATCTGCTTCTTTGTCTTACCCCTCATGTAGGGTGCAAGGATTATGTTAAACCAGTTGTAGCCCTGACCCCCGGCGCAGTTTGTCTGTGCAGAGGCGAGCACCTTTGCTGCATGAAGCACTGCCACCTCTGTGTTCTTTGCAGGCCCTGCCATTGCAGTGTGCACCCCGCAGCCATCTGCCTTGAAGCCAGTCTTCAGGAAGAACCTCAGGTCATGGGAGAGGCAGAAGGGCCTGGTTGAGAAGTAGTCTAGGTCGTGTATGTGAAGCTCCCCCTTCACATGGGCCTCTGAGAACCTCCTTGGGATGTCAACAGATAGGGAATAACTCCTGAGTATGTTATCTGCTATGAGCTTGTGTATCGTCTCCGGGTTGTACTGGAGGTTGGCGTTCTCCTTATCTCCAATGTTGATAAGCCTTGTTATGTCATATACAGGCATGCCTATGCGCTGGTATTTTGAGTACGCCTCGTGCTTGTTCTCGCTTAACAGCACGAAGTTCACTATCTCCCTGATAAGAGGCCCTGATATGCGCTTTATGTTGCTCTCGATCAGTATATGCTCTGCCTTGTTTGCAACCTCCTCTGCCAGCTCGCTGCTCATACCTGTCTCTTTTATTACAGAGTCAACGATGCGCTGCTTTACAAAGGGCTCGAATGTGTCCCTGACGTTTGGCGCAGGCCCAACTGCAACCCAGACTGCGCGCTTCTTATACTCAAAACCAAATGCTAGCTTTGGATCAAGCTCTCTGAGCTCCTTTATAATCCAGCCCCTTATCTGCGAGGTCGGTATGCCGTCATACACCTGTGAGGAGATGTCCTTGACAATCCGCCTTATCTCCTTCTTCGGCACCCCAGCCCTGTATAGGGCGAATGCCAGCTTCTTCTCAGAGTATTCCTGCCTGCTCCCATCTGACTTTACAACACCGGGCTTTTCCAGCTTGCTTACAACGTCTAATTTAAGTTCACCCATCCTCATCCTCCTCTTTTTAATGTTTGAAGCTGATGAATTAGAACCCTAAAAATTAAATGCCAGATATATATAAATAATATGAAAATAAAACCTATAGCTTGCCAGGCAACAGTACTGGAGAATTACGAAAGAAAACTTTGACTAACCTCCCCTCAGGGGGGGTTAGTCAAAGTTTTCTGCGTAGGGATAACGAAGGGCAATTAAACTATTAATCCAGTCTCTGATAACTGACCTCTGCCTTCTTATTTCTGTTGGGGTGAGGTTAAAAAAGATAGAAATCTTTAAGAAG
>PEYS01000122.1 GCA_002763335.1 Candidatus Woesearchaeota archaeon CG08_land_8_20_14_0_20_47_9
AGCCCCGACTTTTAAGTCGGGGATAGCCCCGAGCAGGCGAATTTTTTTTACGTAAAGACGCAAAGGATGGCGGCGAGGTAGCAGGTTCTACACGCAAGGATATTGAGGGCAGGTTGGGAAAGGGAGTTGTTTCTAAGAATAATTATCTTAAGACACCTGAGGCTATCCAGAGAAGAAGGCTTAGCAGCAAGAGGGAACATATCAGTGAAAAAAGCTAACTGAGCATGGAAAGATACCGCTGGTTAGGTCTTTTTCTCTTAAAACAAGTCAGTTAAAGGAAAAATCCAGCCATGGCGCAGGCGAAAGCGCTTCCCTTCGGGGTGCCGAGCAGGACATTTTGCGAGGCTATGCTGAGCAAAATGTCCGTCTGCCGCCATGGATGGCTGGGTTTTTCCGACAACAGTGTTTACTTAACAGATCTGCTTAGCAATTTCAACATGCTATTTAAATAAAATACGATTATAGTTACATCCCCGCCCAAAATAGGCATCCACCATGCCTGCCCCCCCAGCAGAAGTAAGAAGGCAGAGATCAGTTATTTGAGATTGGATATCCCATTGAGAGCATTTTCTCAAGACTCAGAGCTCATGGCTCAAGACTGTTTAGCTCAAGACTGATCATCCTCTTCACAGCATCAGGCCTTGCCTTGCCCTTTGTCTTCTTCATTACTGAGCCAACAATAAAGTTCAGAGCCTTCTCATTTCCACCCTTAAAATCAGCTACAGCCTGCGGGTTTTCCTGAATTGCCTCTTTGCATAGCCTTCTCAGAGTGTCATCATCTGATATTGCTGCAAGCCTCTGCTCCTTCACATACCCCCTGACATCAAATGGCTTCTCGATAAGCATCTCCAGGATGCGCTTTGCAACTGCATCAGTGATCTCATGTTTTTCAACCATCTCAAGCAGGGCTATTATCTGCTTCTCCTCAAGTTTTATAGCTGCCAGCTCCTTTTTATTGTAGTTGAGAACCCTCAGGAGCTCCCTTCTCAGCCACCTTGCTGCAAGTACTGGATTAACCTGCTCTGCAATAACCTCAAATAAGCTGGCAAGCTCAATCTCTGAGCTCAGAACATCTGCATCAGCCTTGTCAACACCCAGCTTCCTGTAACGAGAAGCCTTCTGATCTGGCTTCTCAGGAAGCCCTGCCTCAAGGTCCTTAATGTAGGCATCGCCTATGCTTATCACAGGCAGGTCTGGGTCAGGTATAAACATATAGTCCTGTGCAGTCTCCTTGCTTCTCATAAACTCTGTTCTTGCCTTATCATCATTCCAGCGCATTGTGCTCTGCTCCACATGCCTTCCTGCCCTGACCTCTTGCTCCTGCCTTGAGATCTCATACTCAGCAGCCTGCACAATTGAGGTGAATGAGTTGACGTTCTTTATCTCAACCCTGCTGAACCTTGGTGCGATAGAGATGTTTACGTCCGACTTTATGCCTGCCTCCTCGTCAATTGCCTTGATATAGCTGAGTGTCCTCACAAGCCTCTTCAGCCACTCCCTAAGCTCTGAAGCAGATTTAAAATCAGGCTCTGTTACAATCTCAACTAGTGGGCATCCAGACCTGTTGTAGTCAACTGCCCCTGTCTTCGGATCCCATCTAGCTGGATCTTCCTCAAGGTGAACCTCCCTAATCCCTATGCCGAGAAAGCTTCCATTCTCGCCTACAGGCGCTGAGAAGCTCCCTGACATTGTGCGCTGGTAGCCAGTTGGCATGTCAGGCCAGTCATAGTGCTTCCTCTGGAATATAAGGGAATGGTTTATCCTGCAGCCAAGCATAAGGGCAATTGAGCATACAGCCCTTATTGCCTCCTCATTTGCAGGCATTGGTTTGCATCCAGGCTGGCCAGTGCATACTGGACAGATGTTTGTGTTTGGAGCCTCAGATGAGTGGGCTAAGCAGTTGCAGAAGAGCTTTACATTTGCAGGTGTTTTTATATACCCGTGAATCTCAAGCCCGCATTTTATCTCAGTAGTCATAAGCCTTGGCACTTGCGATTCTAATATAAATGTTTCTGAGGAGCCCCGGGTCAGCAGCTATGGTCAGCTCCTGTTCTAGGCCTCTGCTGTCTGAACCCCCTATACTCAGCTGAGTCCTGTAACCATGGCCGTACAGCGAGATGCTCTTGTTATGTGCCCTGCCTGTATGCAGCCCATGCTTCTTGGCAAGGAAGTTAAAGCTATCTGCAATTGCCCTGTAATTGGTGTGAACCCTGTGGGTGTTCTTCACTATCCTGTGCATCGCGACCTCAGCATCGATGATGGAGAACATCTCCCTCCAGAGTCTGAGATTTAGCTTGCCCTGATGCGAGATCTTCAGCTCCTTCAGTGTGTTTGTAAGGCGAAGCCTCTTATGCCTTATCTTTATATCATGACTCTTGAATCTCTTTTGAATCGCCTGCTCCTTATAAGCCAGCTGGGCAAGCTCCTCAACACTTGAGATCAGGGCGAGGCTCATAAGGGCTGTAACTGAGCTGACAAGCGCAAGCACGTACTTTATGCTGCTATGCTCCTTCCTCCTCCCAAGGCTTGCAAGCTGCACTGCACCGCTTGCTGCAGCAGGTATGTACGGCGCTGTAAAATAGGCCAGACCACATGCAGCGACAATGGCAAGCAATAGTGTGAGCATAAGGTGACAATGGTGGGGGGGATTAATAAATGTTTGGAAGATTTTTAAAAGAGGGCTAATCATTGCCAAACAACAGAATTATAAAACCCTGCACAAGCTCTTCTCTTGGGATGGAAGAGGCAGCTGGTGCAAGACAGAGGATAAGAAAGCTTATGAAGGCTGGTATCCTTGTCAGCCCTGACTGTGTTGAAGCCCTATGCAACTGCCAGGATATTGATAGGCGTGTCAGCCTGCTTAAGGCTAAGGCCCTTGACCTTGCAGTGTTGACTCGCGAGGTGAATGAGCTTGTTGATCTGAAACCTGAGTCTGTGAATGATGTTAACTGGCGCGAGTTTGAACGCTCCCGCGTACTCTCTGAGAAGAGGCAGGATGCAAGGCTCTACACTAGGTTTCTGGAATTTATAAATGGGGGCTCTGCTTCTCTGGAGCCTGAGCATGGCACAGTTGCGGATAATGCAGGCAGTAAGATAATCACAGCCGAGGATGCCTTAGTACCCCCTCTTGAGAATCCTGCAGCAGCCCGTGTTAAGATTGTGTTCTCGTATGACCAGCCCCCAAGCTCCCGTACAGTCCCTGATTTTGTATCCCTCTTTAATGCCCGCTACAAGGCCATTGAGGCAATACTCTCAAACAGGCATGAGCTCTCAGCCCTTACAACGATAAGCAGGATCAAAGCCAAGAGGGAGAAGGACAGTGTTAATTTCATTGGCATGGTATCAGATATTCAGTTTACTAAGAACAACAACGCCATAATGACTTTTGAGGACCCTACAGGCTCGATAAAGGCCCTGATAAGCAAAAACAAGCCCGAACTCTTAGAGCTTGCCAGGAACATTGTGCTGGATGAGGTTATTGGCATTGCAGGTGTTGCTGCAGGCAATGATGAGATTGTCTATGTCAACAGGCTGCTTATGCCGGACATTCCTATGAGCAGCGAGTTGAAGAAGGCCCCTGATGAGGGCTACGCTGTCTTCCTCTCTGACCTTCATGTTGGCTCTAATAAGTTTCTTCCAGATGATTTCTCAAAGTTCCTAAGGTGGATTAAGGGCGAGCTTGGAAGCGAGAAGCAGCGAGCAATTGCATCAAAGGTACAATACATCTTTATCATTGGCGACCTTGTAGATGGTGTCGGCATATACCCTGACCAGCAGAGCGAGCTTGTTGTTGATGACATCTATGCGCAATACGAGCTCTGCACAGAGCTCCTTGAGCAGATACCACAGCACATACCCCTCATTATATGCCCTGGCAACCACGATGCCATACGCCTCTCAGAGCCTCAGCCAGCCCTTGGCACAGGCTTTTCAGCTGCCCTTGCGAGGCTGAAAAACGCGGTCTTTATCTCAAACCCGGCAGTTGTTAATATTCACTCAAGCCCTGGCTTTCCAGGATTCAACGTGCTAGTATATCACGGCTACAGCTTTGACTACTATGTTGCGAATGTTGACTCCATACGCGCTCAGGGGGGCTATGACAGGGCTGACCTGATCATGAAGTTCCTCCTGCAGAGAAGGCACCTTGCCCCAAGCCATTCAAGCACCCTCTACGTTGCAGACCCGAGCATGGACCACCTGGTGATAAGCTCAATACCTGACTTCTTTGTAACTGGCCACATACATAAGTGCTGCGTTGCAAACTACAGAAACATAACCCTGCTATGCGGGAGCTGCTGGCAGGGCAAGACATCATTCCAGGAGAAGGTAGGGCATCACCCCGAACCAGCAAGAGTGCCCATTGTCAACTTACAAACCCGTGATGTTAAGGTGTTGAAGTTTGGGGAGTGACGAGTGATTATTTAGGAAAAGGAGGCGACTGTGTATTCAGTATAATTCTTCGATTCACTTACTATCTCTTTAAACCATTCTTCTTTCGCTTTGTCAACATTTTTATCCAATAACTTATGTTGCTCTGCAAAATCAAGCAACAAGGGACCGGGTTTATTCGGCTCATCTCTGCCGTAATTGCACATTAGATTCAGAAAGTAAGGCTTGTCCATACTAATGACCTGTTTTATTAACTCAAAATTTCCCGTACTTGAGAGCCCTCCTGAGAGTAGAAAATCAACTGCTGCTATGGGGTTGTTTCTTATATATTCGAATATCAATTCTGCTTTTACATA
>PEYS01000164.1 GCA_002763335.1 Candidatus Woesearchaeota archaeon CG08_land_8_20_14_0_20_47_9
ATTTTTTTTACCTTCGGTAAGAGTCAAAAGCTCGCCTTGCTGCAAAAGCGAGCCACTAGCTAGCGAGGGCGAGCATGCCCTCGGTCTTGGGCGTGAGTGGTCGCGAGCTTTTGACTGTCTAAAAACCAAAAACCAAGAAATAATGACTAAAAGCTTGGCACTGAATGTTACCTCACAAAATAAATCCTCTCGTCCTTCTTCTTTCCCTTGTCAACCTTCTTCTCATCAATCTCGAGTTCTCCCTCGCCTTCTCCCTTGCCCTCTTCTCTGCCCTTTGCTCTTTCAGGCCTGTCCTTTATTCCCTCTTCATCCTTCTTTTCTTCACCCGCCTTTACAGCTTCGGGCCTTTTCTTCTCATCTATAACCCTTGGCGTGGTCTCCTTAGTCTGCCCTACCGCGGGCTTCTTTTCACCAGCTGCAGCCTTTGCAGCCTTCTCACCATGCTGCTTCTCAGCGCCCTTTTCTTCCCCTGCTGGCTCTGCAGGCAATGTCTCAGGCTTCTGCAATTCTTTCTTCTTCGCCTTCTTTACAGGTTCAGCCACATCCCTGGTTTTTGGCTGGCCCTTAGCTACCTGCCCCTTGCCTTTCCTTCTCTTAGCTTCTTTTTTTACCCCCTCCTTACCCGATCTCCTGGCAGCTGAGACAACCCTCCTCCTGCCCCTTCCCTCTTTCAGCAATTCGCTAGAGGCCTTTTTGCGATCCTCCCCCTCCCTGCCCATGAGTTCGTATACCGTGATGATGAGCACAAGGGCGATTATGCCTATGAGTGCGTAGTACTTGTAAGGGAGGAGTGCCTTTATAAAGTAGGAGAGCTGCATGCCAGGAGAGGCAGGCTTTTCAAAATCCTCTGTGACTGTCCTCTCGGTTTCAGCCATGCTTGTGTTAACAGCCTCCCCCTGCTCAGGCTCGTACTCTGCACATACAGATGCATCGCCCACGTAGCACCTGCACTTGTCAGCATCCTCGTCGTAGTAGCAGTTGTACTGGACATAGCCATCAGCCCTTGGCTTGCATTCATGTTTCTCGATGCAGAGGGCCTGCTTCTCCTCCCTTGTTAGCACAGCAACCCCCTGCTGTTCCCAGCCTATGGGCCCTGTCCTGTTCCCAGCTACACTGGCTTGAGGTCTTATAACATTAGCCAGGATGGATGGCTTGACATAGACCACTGTTGCGAATACAATCAGCATTATTATAATCAGCAGGGCTATTGTGCCCCCATAGCCCTTGCCCCTAGGCTCCTCTTCAGCAGTGGCCTTAGCCTTTCCTTCAGGCCTCTTGGCAACTGCTTCCCCCTCAGTTTCTTCCTCTTCAACCCCTTCCTCCTCGATGAAGAAGGAGCCGATCCCCCTCCATATCCTGATAAGGAGCCCTTCCCGCTCTTCAGGCTCCTCCTCTTCCAGTTTTACAGCATAGTCCCCTAACAGTAGATCCCCCCTAGCCTCCTCATGCCTGTAGCTGTTTAGTATAGAGGTCATCTCTGCCTTGAGTCTTTTAACCTCATCAATCTCGCCTTTAAGATCATACTCGCCCCTAAAGCCTGTTTTTTCCTGTCTTAGCTGCTTCACCTCATCCCTGATATCCCTTAGCTCCTCCTCAAATCCTGAGGTATGCCTCTCAATATCAGCCTCGCTTACAATGTTTCCCTTAAGATACTCTATATCCTCCCTAATAGCTTCAATATCCGCTTTACTCCCAGCAGGCCCAGCTGCCTTTGTTGAGGTGGCCGCTTTTTTTAGCTCGTCAACATCCTCTCTAAGCTCTTCTATGCCTGCTGCCTCCTCAGGGGCCCGCGCTTCGCGCTTTTTAATCTCCCCTCTAAACTCCTCAACAGATTCCTTGAGCTTATCCAGCTTCTTGTCTGTTAGCTTGTTGTTCTTGTAGAAGTCCTTCCACTTAACAGAGTTCCTTTCAACCAGGTATATGTGGGCAGCGTCTTTCTTTATCCTTCCCACATCATCACCGATTATGTCTATTCCTCGGCTGTTCTTGTCATGTACCCTACCAAGTTTCAGGAGTTCTTCCTCTATTCTCTGCAGCTGCTTAGCCTGTATCTCTAAGGCCTCGAGTCTTGAGAGGAGCTCCTTTCTCGCTATAGACAGGTCTGACTTTGAGGCGAGCGCCTCCTCAATCTCCTCAAGCCTGTCACTTGTTTCCCTGGCGAGATTAAACACAATCTCCTTACTGGCAGCCTCAGATGTTGTCTTCTTAAGCTCTGAAAGCTCGCTGAGCTGGTTGTTAAGGGACTTTCTTATGCTGTTGATATCCCTTTTAACAAGATAGAAGGCCTTTCTAAGTTTATCATCTAGCTCCCTGAGATTCGCGATAGTAATCCCCCCACTATAAGCTCTGGCTGGTTCAGCATCAAACTAACAGGCGAACCAGTGAGTATCCTTTTGTGGTGATACATTATTATATAAACTTTTTGGTAGCAAAAGGGGGCTTTTGACAGCCTGAACGAAGCCAGGTTGTCAAAGCCCTCTGATGACTAAACCTTTAAAAGCAATAAGCTGTTCCTAATAGCTTTATGGAATGTTGCTCTGACCTGCGCATCCCCCTTGAACGGGTTGCAGTGCTTATAGGAAGGAAAGGCGAGACTAAACAGATGATTGAGCAGGAATGCCGTGTTAAGTTAGATGTTGATTCCGAGGAGGGGGTGGTGCGCATAAAGGGGGAGGATGCGATAAGCGTATACAATGCAAGGGAGTTTGTTAATGCAATAGGGAGGGGCTTTAACCCCAGGGTTGCGCTTCATCTCCTCCGCGGCGATTATGTGTGTGAGGTCATAAGCCTTAGAGGGAGGAGCTCAAAATCAAGGAAGTTCCTTGAGCGCATGAAGGGACGCATAATTGGCTCTCAGGGCAAATCCAGGAGGCTTATGGAAGAGCTCTCCGGAACAAATATATGCGTATACGGCAAGACAGTCTCCATAATCGGCTTATCTGAGCGCGTTGCCATCACCCGTAAAGCCATAGAGATGCTTCTCAAGGGAAGCCAGCACTCAACTGTCTACCGCTGGCTTGAGAAGGAGGGCTGCAGACTGAGGAGGAAGCAGTTCCTGGGCCAATTCGGCATTGAGGAGGGAAATATTTAAATTCACATGCTAATCTAGCTAACCTAATGAGGCGTAAATGAAAAAGGGGTGCTTATATTTGAGGGGGCAGGCTTCTTTCGAGTACATAGCTGTCACAGCGCTCATATTGCTTATGATCGTTCCCGCAACATACCTCTTCTACAACTACTCGTTAACATCAGAGGCGCAGATTGTGGAGAAGAGGATCGCTAAGGTTGGCAGGGATATTGTTAACACCGCAGAGATGGTCTACTACATGGGAGAGCCTGCAATGATTGTTATAGACGAGCAGATGCCCGGCGGGGTTATCAACATCTCTGTTATTAAGGACTGGGGTGTTGGCATAAACGAGCTCGTGTTCTATACCATGTTTTCAGGCGAGCTCTCAGAGCATGTCTTTGTCTCGAGGGTTAACATAAACGGAAGCTTTGATGCATCAGCTATGTCAGCAGGTGTAAAGCATATTAGGATTGAGGCGAAGAGCGGCGTACAGCCATTTGTGCTTATAAACTTTACTTAGTTGAAAACTTTGACTGCCTCCCCTAAAGGGGAGGCAGTCAAAGTTTTCTGACATCAATATCGTTATCGTCGGAAAATCCCCGACACCACCTGAATTAGAGGGCTTTGAATAACCCCTGCAAGGGGTTATTCAAAGCCCTCTATGGAGTAAACGATGGTAAGGATGAAAAAGAGGCGTGTAAGTGGGCAGTCCTCGCTAGAGGCTGTGCTTCTGATCTCGTTTATGTGCCTCACCCTCATCCTGTTCCTCCTCGGCGTTTCTAGGCGTATTGCAGAGATAAGGGAGCAGGGGGGGCGTGATATGCTGGATGATGTCTCCTTTGTTGTTAAGACAGAGTTTGCCCTGGCAGCAGTTGCAGAGGAGGGCTACTTCCGCATATTTGAGCTGCCGACAACAGTAGCAGGGAGCTTTTACACATTGAACCTAACAAACTCAACTATTATGGGCACAAACTATAGTGAGGTTGTCCTGAAGTACAGGAATGAGTACTTGGGTTATGAGAGCGTGATTATAACCCCTAGCAATGCCTTCGGCAGGCTCAAGCCAGGCAAGAACATAATATCAAAGCTAGGCAACATAATCAGGGTAATGCCTGTAACAGAGTGCGGCGACGGCATTGACAATGACGGGAATGGCTGCGCTGATATGGATGACTCTGGCTGCTCATCTGCTATGGACGAGGAGGAGAAGGACGGAAGCTGCCTTGTCTCAGGGCGTATTACCTGCCGCATTGAAGAGGGGTGTGATGCAACCACCCTACTGAGGCTCTCATCAGCAACAAACGCCCACGGCCAGACAAGCGCGTATACTAGTTATTCAAAGCCCCTCTGCTGCAGGTCGCCTGGGATTGAACTCAGGACATCCTGTATGGGACCTGATTCAACAGTGCTCTACCTCTCAAGAATCACAAATGCCCATGGAGAGGCTCCGGATGCTCCTGACCCCAAGTATAGGTACAGCCATGATAGTTTCAGGCTCTGCATCTCATCACCAGCCAAGCATATAACATGCAAGTCAGAATCACCTAGCTGCGCCTCGGACTATGACTGTATACTAAAGCTGTCATCAGAGACTAACGCCCACATTGCAAGCTGCGCAGATAACAACTATCCAATCAGTATATGCTGTAAGGTAACAACACCGTAAGGAGGTAATGAAGATGAGAATGAAAATAGCACGCTACATTATTGCTATAATAGCGGGCCTTATGATTTCCATGCCAGTTGCACTTACCCT
>PEYS01000151.1 GCA_002763335.1 Candidatus Woesearchaeota archaeon CG08_land_8_20_14_0_20_47_9
TATTAATATACAATTCGCCTTCTCCAATGCCATCTAGCGAAGTAATTCTTTTAGATGTATCCTTTGTGGTGTATCTTAACTCGATCTGCTCCTTTAATCTTTTGTCATCCACAATAATGCCAGCAATACCCTCCACTTCACCTATCTTATCAACAAGTTGCTCAAATACCTCGACACCTGGGTCAAGGGTGACGGCCCAAGAATCTATCCCCTTATATGCATGTTTAATATCAACAGACGTACATCTTTTTAATGCTTCGTTAATTCTATCTCTTGGTGGTACACACCCACTGGTAATTACGTGTTTGCCTTCCTCATTTTTCCAAAGGCTAATCAAATACTCATTTTTTCTGTGTTCTTCTCCCATCCCCTTCACCTACCATATTATTCTCCACAATGTCCTGCCAACCCTTTTCAGTCTGCCACTATCTGCAAGGGCGCGCCTCCCTTTTCCCCCTGCCCCGACAATCCCATCTGCCTGCACAAGCCCGTAGCCAAAGATCCAGTGGTTGTCATAGGGCAGCTCTGAGTCAAGCTCATAAGCAGTCTCAAATGCTGCTTTCTCCACCTGGGGGTTGTTCTTTCCCAGGGCAATGCCCAGCGCAAGTGCCCCTGAGACATGAGGTGTTGCCATTGATGTTCCGCTATAACTCGCGTAGCCTCCAGGTATTGTGGAGTAGACTCCAACACCAGGCGCTGAGAGGTCGTTTGTGCTGTAGATGTTGCTGAAGCCTGGGTGTTGGTTGAACTTGTCAAGAGCAGCGATGCCTAATACGCTCTCCCCAAATGCTGCAGGGTACTCTGCCCCAAAGCCATCGTTGCCTGCTGCTGCAACCATCAGAAGCCCCTCTTTGTAGGCTAGGCTGCAGAGCTCTCTGAATGCCCCTGATGCAGCCCTTGCTCCAAGGCTTAGGTTTGCAATGTCTACGCTGTTATCAAGGGCCCACTCGATGCCTGCCATCACATCTGACTCAAGGCCATAGCCATCTGCACCCAGAACCCTTAGAGTGTACAACGTGGCAGCAGGCGCAACGCCGCATGAGTCAGAGACATCAGTGTATGCTCCTGCAATGATACCTGCTACGTGAGTGCCATGCCCATTAGGATCTAAGGGATCCCCTCCATCAACTATGTCAACCCCCTTGTTTGAGCCAAAGCAGGAGCATAGGGCAGGGTGATTATAATCAACCCCAGAATCAATCACTGCAACACTGCTCCCATCACCCCTTGAGATCTTCCAGGCGTCATAGCAGCCAATATTGTCAAGATTCCAGAGCCTGCCACTGGGTTTTGTCTCCTCCTTCCTGTAGAGGCTGATTGAGAATGTGTGTGAGAGCTCAAGTGAACGTAGGGCAGCAAGGCTGTACCCGAAGCTCGTATTGAAAGACCTATTCCTTGACCTCCCACTCACTGAGCCTACAAGCTGCTCTGCATCATAAGGCAAGCACCTTATACTGAGGTAAGGCACCCTGCTAAAGATATGCCTAATCTCCCCAAGCCTTGCCAGCTCCTTCTCAGCCCTCGCCTTAGCACTATCTGCAAGCCCGATAATCAGCTCAAGCTGGCTTTGCTCCTTCTTCTTAGCAGCAATCTCAGAGAGAAGCTCTGTTAAGCCTTCCTTCCTTATCCCCCTACGCCCCATCAGATGCCTGGGTAGATATCAAACTTAATATGCGCTGGCCACTTTTTTTCGGAAGATTTCCGGAAGAGGGTTATCAGCAAATAGCTACCAAATAGCTACCAATAGCCCCTGAATTCCTCAGTTTATAAATAAAGGGTGATTTCCAGCACTATACTGCCGATTGTTTTCCCAACACCCCCTCAAGAATATCAATTCTTGGATGTTGTTATTATAAGGCTGTTGTTATAAGGCTGTTGTTTTCTCATTGCCGAATAGAGTCAAGTGCTCTTATTAGTACACAGATGGAAATAACAGTATTTAAATACCCCTCCTGCTTCCCCGTGACTATGGACAAGAACCTAAGCATATTAAATGCCGTCGGCAACACACCGCTAGTAGAGCTTGTTAACATAAACAAGAAGCCAGGTGTGAGGATATTCGGCAAGCTTGAGGCCTGCAACCCTGGAGGCTCTATCAAGGACAGGCCTGCCTATTACATGATTAAGAAGGCAGAGGAGTCTGGTGAGCTCACTAAGGACAAGATCATTCTTGAACCCACCTCAGGAAACACTGGCATCGCAATTGCCATGATTGGGGCTGCAAAGGGTTACAGGGTTAGGCTTGTTATGCCTGCTTGTGTTAGTACAGAGCGCAGGCGCATACTTGAGGCATTTGGAGCTGATATCGTCCTCACATCTGCTGAGGAGAAGACTGATGGGGCTATAAGAAAGGCCCACGGGATCGTTAAAAAAGAGCCAGGCAAGTACTACATGCCGAACCAGTTTGAGAATGAGAACAACCCATTGGCGCATTATGAAACAACAGGCCCTGAGATACTGAGGCAGACTAACAGCGAGGTTGATGTGGTTGTTGCAGGCATTGGCACAGGCGGCACCATTATGGGGCTAAGCAGGTTCTTTAAGGAGAAAACGCCTGGTGTGCGCGTTATAGGGGTTGAGCCCACAGTAGGTCACAAGATCCAGGGCCTGAAGAACATGCAGGAGGCGATCATGCCTAAGATTTATCATGCTGAGATGCTTGACGAGAAGATAACCATTGAGGATGATGAGGCCTTTGAGGCTGCACGCCTTCTCGCAACAAAAGAGGGAATATTCGTCGGCATGTCAAGCGGCGCAGCAGTTGCAGCTGCTCTCAAGATTGCGGAAGGCATTGAAAAGGGCATAATCGTGGCTATTCTCCCTGATAGGGGTGAGCGATACCTGAGCACCACCCTGTTTAGGTCAATATGTGCTAACTGCCCTCCTTAGCCTGATCCAAATATGCGCTTCATTGTCTCCAGGTACTCCCAGAGGAAGCCCATCGCAAGGGCATAATTATGACATATCTGCCTTGCCCTGGCTTCTTGCAGTTCAGCAGGCTCATGTGAGAACTTCATATGTGCAAGCTCGTGCATGACCTCACAGGCAATAAACCTCTCAGGCACACGCTTATTAATCATAATGAATCTGTTGCCTGTTGCAAAGCACCCTGACTTGCTCTTGTCAAGGAGGATTCCCAGCTCTCCGAGCTGATCTTCAGCTATGCTATCTGCCCTCAGCACAGCCCTCAGCTCCTCTGGCTCGTAGAAGTAGATGGTGATTGGCTGCGAGCAGCCAGATATGCGGCTAAATTCATCATCCGGGTTGAACTGGCTCTTATTGCTCCTGAGATAAGCGTATATCTCCCTTAGTGCGGACTCCCCAACCATGCGAAGAATAGGTATTTTGAGATTATAAATTAATTGTCATTGAGGGCTTTGAATACTCCGCCTTCGCCTTCGGCTCGGCTACATATTCAAAGCCCTCAGATGTCGTCTCCGTCAGGATCGAAAAATAAGAGGCAAGAAAAAAAAAGGGCATCAATCAGGTTCAACCTCATAAAACAACATTCCTGACATGGAAAATCTTGAATACCGAGGCGAGCTGCAAGCGAAGCCGAGTGTAACGAAAATCTGCTGCTCGGGGCTATACCCACGAACTTTTGAGTATTCAAGGTTTTCCATTACTCTTTCTTCTTCTTGTTCTTCTTTATCTCATCATCAAGATTCAGCTTGTCCAGGAGCTCCTTGTAGCGGTTCCTTATTGTGACCTCTGTTACGCCGGCAACATCTGCAACCTCGCGCTGGGTGCGCTTCTCCCCATGGATTAATGCAGAGACATAGAGTGCTGCTGCTGCTATGCCTGTCGGCCCTCTGCCAGAGGTCAGTTCAGCCTTCTGTGCCTTTTCAAGTATCTCTATTGACTTTGACTGGGTCTCAGGCAAGAGCTTTAGTGCAGATGCAAACCTGGGTATGTAGTCAACAGGATTGCTTGGGAGTATGTTTATCCCCAACTCGCGTGTTACAAACCTGTAAGTACGGCCTATCTCCTTCTTCTCAATCCCTGAGGCCTCGCTCAACTCATCCAATGTCCTTGGAACCTCATGCCTCCTGCATGCTGCGTATAGCGCCCCTGCAACAACAGACTCCATAGAGCGCCCCCTTACTAGGCCGCGCTGTACTGCGAGGGTATATATCCTTGCAGATTCCTCCTCAACTGCCTTTGGCAGCTTAAGGTAGCTTGCAACCCTCTTCAGCTCTGCAAGTGCAAGCTTCAGATTGCGCTCTATTGCTGTGCTTATCCTGTACTGCCATTTCCTGAGTCTGAAGAACTTATTCCGGGATTTTGCCCCGAGCTGGCTCAGGTCTGCCTTCACGCCTACCTCTGTGCCCAGGCCTTGGTCATACTGGGTGTAGGTCATAGGGGCGCCAGAGCGGCGTCTCTTCTCAGCCTGGTCAGAATCAAACTCTCTCCACTCCTGGGTGAAGTCAACCATCTTATCCTCTATAACTAGACCGCAGTCCTTGCAGATTACTTCGCCCTTCTCCTTGTTCCAGAAGAGGTTTATGCCTCCGCATTCAGGACACTTCTTTATGTATTCAGCAATCATCTTGAAACCCCCTGGTCAGGTTTCCTGACAAATATCGTCAAAACCTGGCATTATTCCTGTCGTCAGTATACTTTTTTTCCCACTTTTTAGACAGCCTCTTTATTATGATTACGATAAATTTATAAAGAGGCAGTTGTTTTAGTATTTAAATCTTTCTGTTCTGGCGGGCTTCGGCATACTCAGCCCCGT
>PEYS01000119.1 GCA_002763335.1 Candidatus Woesearchaeota archaeon CG08_land_8_20_14_0_20_47_9
AAAGTCGGGGCTTTACACCCCTCGCTTCGAAACGCAGATTTTCGGACTCAAAAGTTCTCGCCCTAAAGGGCGAGCTACCCACGAACTTTTGAGTATTTTTGAGCACGCCAGAAATTCCGATAGCGATCGGAATTTCTTAGCGTTTTCCAATAGTTTTAAATAGCTGTAACCTAAGAGGCTGATCAGACAAATTGACTAAAAAGGGGTGATTGTTTTGAATGAGAATGTTAAGAACAGGCTTGGAAGCTGGGCGTTTGTAGTAGGATGCGTTCTTGCCATCGTGACTGGCGGTCTGATTCAGAATGACCAGGCAAAGCCTTATGTTATAGTGTTTATGGCGTGCCTGGGTTTGGTGGTTGGGATTATGAATATAACCGCCCGCGAGTCCACACCATTCTTAGTTGCAGCAATAGCCCTGACAGTATCCTCATCAGCCATGGGGCCACTGATAGAAACAGCAGAGAGCCTTCTGCGTATAAGCCTTGTTGGGACGCTCCAGACAATTCTGAACAATATTACAATGTTCGTGGCGCCTGCAGCCCTTGTTGTAGCGGGCCGCGCAATATACGCCTTTGCGTCTGAGAAGTGAAGAGCCAGCCCTGGGATGGGGGGTTAAAATTGAGTGGATGGTTATGAACAAATACCATGCCCTGGAGGCAGCAGAGGTTCTGAAGCTCCTCGGATCTACTGAGGCTGGCCTGTCAAAGCGCGAGGCTGAAGGCAGGTTACTAGCCTATGGCTATAATGAGCTTGAGAAGGGCAAGGGCGTAACTGCCCTGTCAATATTTCTAGATCAGTTCAAGAACGGGCTTATTGTCATGCTGGTGTTTGCAGGGCTGCTCTCGCTGGTTCTAAGGGAAAGGGTTGAGGCTGCAGCGATATTCAGCATACTTCTTTTAAACACCTTCCTCGGGTTTATCCAGGAGTTCAGGGCTGAGAAGGCGATGGAAGCCTTGGAGAAGACCGCTGCCCCAACTGCAAATGTCCTTAGGGAGGGTCAGGAGTTAAAGATTCCGGCAAAGGATGTTGTACCTGGGGATATCCTCCTGCTTGAGGCAGGGGACATAGTGCCTGCTGATTCCAGGATAATAGATGTATCCTACCTGCAGATTGACGAGGCATCGTTGACAGGCGAGTCTGTTCCGTCAAAGAAGGTGTTTGAGAAACTCCCTCCTGAAAGCTCTATTGCCGATCAGGAGAACATGGCTTTTATGGGCACAGTAGTAACCTATGGCAAGGGGAAGGTGGTTGTAACAGCAACAGGTATGAAAACAGAGCTTGGGGGGATTGCGCGCTCTATCCAGTCAACAAGGGAGGTTCAGACCCCACTGCAATCAAGGTTTGCGCAGCTTGCAAAGCAAATTGGGGCTGTAGCAGGGTTTCTTATTATAACTGTGTTTGTTGTCGGCATACTGAACAGGGCGCTGTCTGTTGGGAAGATGGTGTTATTTGCCCTGGCTCTTACTGTCTCAACAATTCCAAACTCCCTGCCTGTTATTGTTACTGTAAGCCTTGCGATGGGGGCGAAGCGCCTTGCAAAGAAGAACATGCTGATAAAGAAGCTTCCTGCAGCAGAAAGCCTTGGGGCAGCAACAATAATCTGCTCAGATAAGACAGGGACAATCACCAAGAATGAGATGACTATAACTGACATCTTCTTTGATGATCAGGTGATTAGGGTGAGCGGCTCAGGCTATGAGCCCAAAGGAAACCTCTATGTTGGGCATAAGCAGATCAGCCCAAAGAAGCTGGAGCTTCTAATGCGCATAGGCTATCTGTGCAACAACGCCCAACTGGTTGAGAAGCAGGGCAGGTTTGAGGTTATCGGTGATCCCACTGAGGGTTCGCTGATTGTCCTGGGGGAGAAGTGCAGTCTGGATAAGGCATATCTCCATAATCACTTTCCTCTCATTGAGGAGCTGCCCTTTGATTCTGAGAGGAAGAGGATGACTGTTATTGTGAGGAATAAAATAAGGAAAAGGACAGAGGCGTATGTCAAGGGCGCCCCGGAGTTGCTGCTAAGGGTCTGCGACCGCGTAGTTGAGAAGGGAAGGGTAAGGAGGCTTACAAGGAGTGATCGTGAGAAGCTCCTCAGGGTGTATAACTCCTTTGCTGAGCGGGCTTTACGTGTGCTTGCCATCGCATACCGCGAGCTTCCGGAAACAAAGAGGTACACTGTAAAGAATGTGGAGAGAAGCCTTGTATTTGTCGGTTTAGTGGGGATGATTGACCCTCCTAGGCAGGAGGTCAAACACGCAGTTGCACAGTGCCAGGAGGCAGGCATCAGGGTCATGATTATAACAGGCGATCACGCTGTAACCACTGAGGCCATTGCTAGAGAGATAGGGCTTCTGAAAGGGGGCGACCTCGTCTTAACAGGGGATGATCTCAATAGGATGGGTGATGATGAACTCGAGGAGAAGATAGAGAATGTAAGGATCATTGCAAGGGCACTCCCAATCCAGAAATCAAGGGTTGTTGACGCCCTAAAGAAGAAGGGTCATGTTGTTGCAATGACTGGCGATGGGGTTAATGATGCCCCTGCCCTGAAAAAGGCTGATATTGGCATCGCGATGGGCATAAACGGAACAGCTGTGGCAAAGGAGGTTTCAAAAGCGATGCTTGTTGATGACAATTTTGCGACAATTGTGAAGGCGATCAGAGAGGGGAGGAATATCTATGATAAGATGATTAAGTCAGCGAAGTACCTATTATCCTGTAATGCAGGTGAAATCACCTCTGTGTTTGCAGCTATAATGATGCGCTTTCCACTCCCACTTCTGCCATTGCAGCTCCTATTAATGAATATCCTGACCGACGACCTGCCTGCTCTTGGCTTGGGTTTTGAGTCAATCGAGGAGGGTATTATGAAACGGCCGCCGCGGGACCCTAAAGAGAAGCCGATATCAAACCGCATATTCCTCTCAATCATTGTTTTCGGGCTTATTATGGGGGCAGGCACCCTGTTCATGTTCAGCAGGTATAAGGACTTTAACCTCAGCAAGGCGCAGACTGTTGCCTTTACTTCACTTGTAATGTTTCAGATGTTTGCTGTTCTGAGCAGCCGCTCACTCCATCCATCGCTAAAAAAGCTGAACCCCTTGTCAAACCTGTGGCTTCTAGGGGGGGTGTTGCTCTCAGTGGCTATCCAAGCAGGGGTGATATACTGGGCTCCTCTGCAGTCAATCTTCGGTACTGTTGCCCTCTCTGCCGCTGAATGGCTTAGCATACTGTCCATCTCTGCTCTAGGCTTTGTGATGATGGAGTTGAGCAAGGTATTTATAAACTACACGCCCAGATGTCAAACAGACATCTAGTCAAGTTTTTCGAATGATTTATATAAACCCAAGACTTGGTTTCTGCTGGTGACAAAATGAACCAGATTATCAACGGAATGATTATTAGGGCTGAGGGCTACATAAGGGCACAATACCCAAAATACCTGTTTGCCGCAATAATGGTCATTGCAGGCTTTTTCATAATAAGGCTTGTTAATAATGCCCTTGCAAGGCTCTTTGACAGGACTGAGTTTGATCCCACCCTGGAGATATTTACACAGAAGGCAGTTGGCTTTGTTCTGTGGGTTACCCTTGTGCTTGTAGTTCTTGGCAATCTGGGGGTTAACGTAAGCGCATTTATTGCAGGTCTTGGCATAGCGGGCTTTATCATTGGCTTTGCCACAAGAGACGTGCTCTCAAACCTTGCTGCAGGGATATTCCTCCTCATAATAAAGCCATTTAAGGTAGGCGACATTGTTGAAACTGCTGGGATAAAGGGGCGTGTTAAGGAGATCAGCATAGCAACGTGCAGAATTATCAGTGAGGAGGGTGAGTACATTATCGTGCCGAACTCAAAGGTCTGGGGAGCGCCTATTAAGAACCTGTCGCGCCTCAAGAGGAAAAAGCCTCTGCAGGGAGCATAGGTATGAGATACGATCACCTCTTAACAGCAGCCCTGGTGGTTATAACCATAGCAAGCATCTATAGTTACATAAGCTATACAAGAGAGGATATCCTGGCTATGTCCCTGGATAATGTATCCTGCGCAGCTCAGGGCGGAAAATGGGGGCAGTTTGGCTTATCTCTGGAGGAACGTTGCAACCTGCCTACTTCTGATGCTGGGAAGGTGTGTTCAAACTCTGTTGAATCAAGGGAGGTTTGTGTTGATTAATTGAAAACTCTGAATACACTCGGCTTCGCTTTTTACAGCTCGCCTCGGTATTCAGAGTTTTCCACGTCATGACTGCAGTTTATGATGTTAAACTTAATTTACCCGCTTTATTCCACCTTTTATCGTGTTTCCTCCAGAGGTCTACATAGCTCTAGCTAGCTCCCTATGTTTTTTCGATTCCGACACAATGACGTTTGAGGGCTTTGAATACATAGCCGAGCCATAAAGGCGAAGGCGGAGTATTCAAAGCCCTCACCAGAAAAAATTAAATATAACCGCCCTCTAATGCTCTTTCAGCATGGAAAAATCAGTCATCCTCAGCCTTGTAGGTTTGGTACTGGGCTTTCTCATATTTAAATACCTCCTTGAGAGCCGTATAGAGAGGGACAAGGGTGACTCGTATTCTGACGTTCTGACAAACAAGAAGTACATGGTCAAGGGGCAGTGGGACAGATAGTTAAAAGCTGGTACTTTGTACTTTATGACTTTATGTAACGAAAATCTGCTGC
>PEYS01000050.1 GCA_002763335.1 Candidatus Woesearchaeota archaeon CG08_land_8_20_14_0_20_47_9
AGCCTGCTCTAGAGCAGGCTATTTTTGAGCACGCCAGAAATTCCGATTTAAAAATCGGAATTTCTGAGCGTTTTCCACGTCAGAACTGCAGTTTTATGATGTTAAGCTTGATTTTTCGATCCCGACACAAATGACATCTGAGGGCTTTGAATAACCTTGCGCAGCAAGGTTATTCAAAGCCCTCAATTAGCTGAGCTTGGCTAGCTGCACAAGCTATTTTCTCGCAAGGACAATCAAAGCACTTCCAGCTGATTCAAATGATGAGAGCAGGTTAAAAAGCATTCTCGAGGCCAATCTATGCCTTCCCAGGAATGAGAACACACCCTTGTTACTGGAGCCTTGCCCTGGGGCCCTAAACGCCCCTGCAAGCCTTAGCACAGCCCTAGCAACCTCACGCGGAAAGGGTATGATGCGGACATATGAGAACTGCCTGAGAAGAAGCCCCATAGTACTTGGTGAGAAGTAAGAGAGATGCCCTTCTGGCTTGAAGTACTCCCACGAACTAGAGAACAAGCGTGCCTCTAAACTTGCAACATTGCCTGTCAGGATGATAAACCACCCGCCTGGATTCAGCGCTCTATGTACAGCATCTACAACCTGCTTTGGGTTTGGGAGGTGCTCTACTGTCTCTGTCATCACAGCAACATCAAATTTTCTGTCAATCCCTATCTCATCGAGCTTGCCGCAAATAGCATTAAAACCGCGCCTCCTTGCCATGCTTACCGCGTGTGCTGCTGCATCAATGCCAAGGACATCGTAACCCAGATTGGAGGCGACCTCAAGCATATTGCCAACACCGCAGCCGACATCAACCAGCTTCATAGGGGGGCTTATGCCTGTAACAAGCTCAGCGGTTCTTAAGACTGCAGCAGCCTCTGCCTTCTTCTGCAATGCATTTGCCTCGCCAGCCTCATACCTTGCAATCGGGTCAAAACCCTCGCCCTTAAAATAATCATCATCATAAAGTACAGTGATGGCCTTATCGCTAAGACGGGGGTTTACAAAGACAAGGCCGCAGCGCATGCACCTGACTATGCAGAACGGGATTTTGTAAAAGTTTCCCCTCTTTTTAAAGAGAAGCCTGTGATGGTTAGAGCCGCATAGGCTACAGCTAACACCCACAAGCTCTGGATTGGGTTGCATGCATGGCTGGAATATGGAGCCATAATAAATATCTTTAGATGGTGATATGACATCTAAAGAAAGCTTTATTAATAAATGCCATAACTGTGGTTCTTTTATAAGCTGTACTCGTACAGTGCCTTTGGGGGTTTAATGGTGAAGAAGGGACTCAGCTCGTTTGAGATACGGTTTCTCGTAGGCGAACTTGACAGTCTGAAGAATGCCCGCGTTGATAAGGTATATAAAACTGAGCGAAAAGGGCTTCTGCTACAGCTCCATCGCCCAGGCATTGGCAAGGCACTGCTCCTGATCTCAGCGCCTGGCTTTATGTACATTACAAGCTCAAAGGGCGAAACCCCTGAGAAACCTTCAGGATTCTGCATGCTTCTCAGGAAGCACCTCTCAAACTCCCGCATTGAGGGCATCTCGCAGATTGGAAGCGAGAGGATTGTGAGAATCCTCTTCAGGGGTAAAGAGCAGAGAAGCCTTATTGTTGAGCTCTTCAGCAAGGGCAACATACTGCTATGTGACGAGGATGATAAGATCCTCGGGGCAGCAGAGCAGATAAGCTGGAGCGAGCGCGAGGTTAGAACAGGATATATCTATAAGACGCCTGCGGCAAGGCCAGATCCATTTGGAATGGGTATTGGGGAGATCCATAATGTGCTTGAAGGGTCGGATAGCAGCGAGCTTGTAAAGGCGCTTGCTATCAGCTTCGGCCTAGGAGGAGTCTATGCAGAGGAGCTATGCGCCAGAGCAGGGGTTGATAAAAAGAAATTCCCGAAAGAACTCAGCAGGGCAGAGGTAAAGAGGCTATTCACAGCAATCTCAGGGCTAAGGCGCGAGAAGCCAAAGCCAAATGCAGTGATAAAGGCTGGGAAAACCATTGACATAGTGCCAGTAGAACTAAAATACTACGGGGATTGCGAAAAGAAGGCATTTAAGACCTACAGCGAGGCTCTTGATTCAGCCCTGGAGAAGGAGGCAGCCACCCTGGAAAACCCTGAGATAGCCAGGATAAAGAAGATGATTGCAAAGCAGGAGGAATACATCGCATCTCTCGCAGAGGCTGAGGCTGAAAACAGGAGAAAGGGCGAGCTGATATACGAGAAGTACATAATGCTTAAAGAAATACTAGAGGAGGCAAAAGAGGCGAGGAAGAATCATGCGTTAAAGGATATAAGGAAGAGACTAAAGCAGGGGATTGTTGTAAGGTCTGTTGATGAGGCAAATGCGAAGATTAGCATTGAGCTATGATAGGTAAAAACCAACATCATAATCAAGAGAGGGCTTTGAATACCGAGGGCGAGTTAGGAAGTCGAGGTTATTCAAAGTTTTCAAGATAACCAGGAATCATGGAGGGTGATATGATGGAGCTTGCATTGCTTATCGGGGTGAATATCGCACTATTGGCGCTTCTCTTTGTTGTTTTTCTTGCAGCCAGGGTGCTTAGAAGCCCAAAGGGCACAGAGAAGATGAACAGTATAGCAGCACTTATAAGAAGAGGGGCGATGGCATTCCTCAGAAGGGAGTACAAGGTGCTGCTTCTGTTTGTGATTGCGCTCTTTATCATAGTCTCTCTGAAGATAGGGATTGAAACAGGGCTTGCCTTTATCACAGGGGCAGTCTGCTCTGCAGTTGCAGGCTACATAGGCATGAGAATAGCTACAGAGGCAAATGTGAGGACAGCATCTGCTGCGCGCAACAGCTTGTCCAGAGCGTTTAACATAGCATTCTCAAGCGGCGCAACCATGGGCTTAAGCGTGGTTGGCCTAGGGCTTCTGGGTGTGGCTGTTCTCTTTGCTGTATTCAGGAGCACTGATATCATATTCGGCTTCAGTCTCGGGGCATCATCCATTGCATTATTTGCCCGTGTAGGCGGGGGCATATACACAAAGGCTGCTGATGTTGGGGCTGATCTTGTGGGCAAGGTTGAGAAGGGCATCCCTGAGGATGACCCCAGGAACCCTGCTGTCATAGCTGACAATGTTGGCGATAATGTTGGTGATGTTGCAGGAATGGGTGCTGACCTCTTTGAGTCTTATGTAGGCAGCATCATAGCCTCAATGGCACTCGCCTTTGCAGCAGGCTTTGATATGCGCTTAATCCTCCTTCCCATACTCATAGCAGCCGCAGGCATAGTATCATCAATAATAGGCTTCTTCTTTGTAAGGAGCGGCGAGCAGGCAAGCTCCGGAGCATTACTTGCTGCTCTTAGAAAAGGAACATTTACTGCAACTGCCCTGATGATTATTGTCTCATTCCTAATTATAAGGGCTGTTGCTGAGATTGGCTATTTTTACTCTGTTGTATCTGGCTTAGTTGCAGGGGTTATTATTGGCCTCAGCACAGAGTATTACACATCTGACAAGTACAGGCATACCAGGGCTATTGCCAATGCTTCTAAGACTGGGGCTGCAACTAACATTATTCGCGGCATATCCCTTGGCATGGAGAGTATCGCGATTCCAGGCGTGATTGTGGGGGCAGCTATACTGGCGAGCTTCTACTTCTCCTCTAGTTTAGGATTTGCAGCTGGGGTCTTTGGTGTCGGGCTTGCAGCTGTCGGCATGCTCAGCACATTGGGCATTACACTTGCAACAGATGCCTATGGACCTGTTGCAGATAATGCTGGGGGCATAGCAGAGATGTCAGGCCTAGGGGCAGAGGTCAGGAAGCGCACTGACGCCTTAGATGCCTTGGGCAACACAACTGCTGCAACAGGCAAGGGTTTTGCAATAGGCTCTGCTGCCCTGACTGCAATAGCCTTTGTAACTGCCTTTTCACAGGTTACAGGAATAAGCTCTGTGAACATCATTGAACCAAGGGTGATGGTCGGCCTAATCATAGGGGGAGTGATGCCATTCCTCTTCTCCTCAATGACAATGAAGGCTGTTGGCACGGCAGCAGCATCAATGGTTGAGGAGGTTAGGCGACAGTTCAGGTCAAAGCAGGAGCCTGATTATGAGAGGTGCATTGACATCTCAACAAAGGCTGCAATCTCGAAAATGATCCTCCCAGGGCTTGCTGCTGTTATAGCCCCTGTTGTTATCGGCCTTGCACTTGGAGCTGCACCCCTCGCAGGCTTTTTAATAGGCGCCACAGTAACAGGCTTTATGCTTGCTGTTATGATGGCAAATGCTGGCGGAGCATGGGATAATGCAAAGAAGTTTATCGAGGCAGGGCATCTAGGAGGCAAGGGCAGCGAGCCTCATAAGGCTGCTGTTGTCGGAGACACAGTTGGCGACCCTTTCAAGGACACATCAGGGCCAAGCCTCAACATACTGATAAAGCTGATGTCAATAATTGCCTTGGTGTTTGCGCCGATGTTTGTATGAGAAAACCTTTACGCCTCGCCTAAGGCCCGGCATAAAGGTTTTCTTAGTGTAACGAGAGTGTGAGAGGGGAGAGAATATTGGTAAAGCGGAGAAATTATGAAAAGGAGTCTCGTATGCTTATGCATAGTCTTCAACTTTTTTTAATAATCATAATAATTCTAACCACCTCAGGCTGCCAGCTAACAGTCTCCAGGATGTACAAGAACCCTGAAAAATACCTCGGTAAAGAGATTACGATAGCAGGCACAGCAGGTGACAAGATAGGGCTGCCCTCTGTCAATGGATTCAAACTAGA
>PEYS01000117.1 GCA_002763335.1 Candidatus Woesearchaeota archaeon CG08_land_8_20_14_0_20_47_9
GGATGGCTGGATTTTTCCGGCAAACAGTTACTTAACAGGTTCAATTAACAAAGGAAACATTTAATATCCCACAACAATAAACACTGCAGCAAGGGGATTTAATGAGAACTGCAGAAACATATGCTAATAAAAAGAGATGTTTATTAGTGATTCTTTCTGCATTGATCATGGTCATTCCCCTGACGTCATCAGGCTGTTCTAAGGATTTCCTGGGCGGCTTTGGTATTGGCGGGCCTAAGCTTGGATCTAAGCTTATCTCAGGATTCCTGGGCATTGCAACAGAAAAGGACAAGTACAGCCTTGGAGAAAGAATCAACATCACAGGAGCATCTGATAGGCTGCGTGCTAATGAAGCTCCAGAAATTGAGGCTCAACTGATCGAGGATTGTAATCTTAGGCTTGTGTTAAGCATCGATGCCCAGGGTGAAGAAGAAAGATGTGATAATGTTAGGATTGAGCTTAATGGCAAGGACATTACTTCCTTCTGCTCTCCGCAGCCTTTAACAATCCACTCAGCATACAATGAGATAACCTGCAACCTAGAAGAGGCTGATACATCTGGCTTTGGTAAGCTGTCTGCCTGCGGCTCAGAAGAAGGCTTTGTTTATGGATCCAGCCCAGATCCAAACAGGCTGGATTATGTCCCGGGGGAGGTCATTGTAAAGCTTAAAGACTCGGTTGGCATTGAAATGAGAACTATTTCAGGACAAACTTCACTCTCAACAAACAACCCCCAGCTACAAGCACTTCTAACCAAATACAAGGCAACAAATGTTGAGGATGTCTTTGATGGCTTATTCGCCTCATCTCAGGACAAGGCTGATATGCCTGATGAGCTGAAGGGAATTAAAAAAATAACAATTGAAGCCGAGGGCTCGGTTATAGAGGCGGTCAGGTCACTAAGCACTCTACCTGATATTGAGTTTGCTGAACCAAATTATCTCCTGTATTCTACCTATGTACCCAATGACCCCCATTTCTGGGATCAGTGGGCACATCTAAGAACAGAGGCTCCGCTTGCCTGGGAGATTGAAATGGGCGACCCTAATGTAGTTATAGCAATCATTGATAGTGGCGTTGCATATAACCATATAGACCTAAAAGAGAATATGCTGGCGGATTGCACAGGCGGATGCCCTGAAGGAACAGGCTATGACTTTGTGGACATCCATACCTTCATTTATAAACTAGTTGGTTACGTACTTCCTAAAGGAGAAGATTATACCTCTCCTGACAACAACCCAACTGACTTCCGCGATCATGGAACTGTAAGTGCAGGCATAGCTGCAGCTGTAGGGAATAACGAAGAAGGCGTGATCGGTGTTTGTCCCAGATGCAGCATAATGCCTGTGAGAGGCTCATTTACTGTTATTGGCAAAAAAGGGCTTGCCAGCAGTATGGGCCAGGCTGATGACTGGGCTAAGGGGATTGTCTATGCTGCGAATAACAAAGCCGATGTGCTAAGTACGAGTTCTGGTGAAAGCAGAAACAGCAATACTGTAAAGAGGGCTGTTAACTACGCATGCAAGATGGGCTCTGTCTTTGTTGCTGCTGCTGGTAATGAAAACAGAGAAGTAAGAATCTACCCTGCAGCTTACGCAGGGGTGATTGCTGTGGCTGCAACAAACTCTGATGACACTAAGACAGACTTCTCAAATTATGGCCCCTGGGTAGATGTTGCTGCACCTGGAGACACTATTTGGTCAACAACACTTACAAGGCCTGGTGAGGCTTATTCATCTGCCTATGATACCTTTAGCGGCACCTCAGCATCCTCCCCTTACATCTCCGGCACCGCAGCCTTGATACTCTCGCATTATCCAGGGCTGGGCAATGTCGAGGTTATGCGCATGATCCGAAGGGGTGTTGATGAGATTGAGGATAAGAGCATTGGCACTGGAAGGATTAATGTTTTTAAGGCATTAAAAGTGAGGCCTGAGTCAAAGGTGGTGAACACAGGTGACCTTGACATTAATGGTTACCTCAGCATCTGGATTGAGAAATATAGCGGAGAGGATACTGCATACAATCCTGATGCAAGGCAGGATCATGGGGTGAAGGGCAGCGAGTGGAGGGCTTATTACAGTGTTGTTAAAAAGGAGGCTGTGAAGATTGAGAAAGGCGCAACCCTGAGCCTGGACCAATACTTCAACCCAAAGAAGATTAGCTTAACAGAGCCTGGAAGGTACCGCGTCTTTGCAGGGGTTACTGACAAGCGAGAGGTCACAATCGCAACAGTCTCAAGGCCCTTAGCATGGTCATGGGAGTTCTGGGTTGAGTGAGGTATTTGGTTGTTGGTTTCACCCCACTCAATCTCTGCAATGGGCTTCCGCCCTGGCCTCCCCCGCCCATCGGTATCCTCAAAGACACAGTAGGCCAACTAGGAGTCTTCTAACACTTCAAGAACTCGAGTCTCAAAGCTGATTGTCTCAAGACTGATCAGACCTCTTCACCCTCCCCCCATTAACAACCCTCTCAATCTCGTATGCATCCCTGCCATTGGTGTGGTGATAATTCTTGATCAGTATGTCTGCAAGTATCCCTGATGTGAAGAACTGCACCCCTATCAGAACTGAGAAGACCGCTATCACTGGCAGGAATGTATTTGACAAGTCTACATTCCTTGCCATCTTCAGGTAGATTGCATATGCCCCTGAGATTATGCCGAAGAAGCTGATCAGCAGCCCCATTGTGCCAAAGATATGTAACGGCCTTCTAGCATACTTCTGCCAGAACCATATATTCCACAAATCAAGAAAGCCCTTGACAACCTTTGCAGGGGTGTACTTTGATCTCCCGTTACGCCTTGCCCTATGCCTGACCTTCAGCTCAGATATCCTGAAGCCGCGAAGCTTAATCAGCGAGACAATGTAGCGGTGCATCTCACCATAAAGTTCTAAACCCTGGATGCTCTCACGCTTGTACGCCCTTAGCGTGCACCCTGAGTCGTGGATGCGGTCATTGATAAGCAGGTGGTGCATGAGGTTGCTAACCCTTGAGAACACCCTTGTAAAGAATGGATCGTGACGCTTAAACCTCCAGCCGCAGACAACATCACACCCCTCGGATAAGCGGGCAAGCAGCCTTGGAATATCCAATGGATCATTCTGAAGGTCACCATCCATTGTTACAATAACCCTGCCCCTTGAATGGTCAATCCCTGCCTTAAGGGCTGCGCTCTGCCCAAAGTTCCTCCTGAACTTGATGATCTTGAGATGCCTGTCCCGTATCCTTGACAGATTCAGGAATGTGCTGTCAGTGCTCCCGTCATCAACAAATATGACCTCGTAATTCCTGTACGCCCTGCCAAGATCAGGCCTGTTCAGCCTTTTAAAAAAAGCAGAGATGTTGTCCAGAACCCGCTTTATCTCAGTGTAAAGCTCTAATACATTCCCCTCCTCATTAAACACCGGTATGACTAATGAAAGGTCCATTTAAATCGCTTGATCCCCTCAATACGATAAGAATTCACCTCCTTTTTTAGGATAGAAAACCTTGAATGCATTCGGCTTCGCCTTGCGGCTCGCCTCAACATTCAAGGTTTTCTTATGTCAATACGTCGGGAAAACCCTGACACCATCATTATCTAAGGGCTTTAACTATCTCCCTAACGGTTAGTCAAAGCCCTCAATAATAATTTAGGTTATGGTTGCTTATAAATTTTGTTGTTTTAGGCAATTGAGGGCTTTGACTAACCCTGCTGCGCAGTGTAACTCAAAGCCCTCAGATGACATTCCGTCGGGATTGAAAAATAAGCTCACCCCCTTCGGTATAACCATCAAGAAAAGATGCCCCATCAACAACCCTCCCAATCTCGTGTGCACCCCTACCACGTTTATAATGTTAAAACCAGTTTTCTGCCCTCTATTCCCCATTCCAACTTCTGCCCTTCCCTTAAATTCTCTGCTTCCATTATTGGCTGCGGGACTGTTACAACATTGCTTTTCCCCACCTTCCTTAACTTAACTGTAAGCAGATTTCTCTTTTTCGCTCTCTCTATTTCCAACGCCTTTTGCGCATCTACTGGATTTATAACCTCTTCGTTACATCTATTACATCGCCATCCTCTTACCTCTAGACCCTTCCATTCTGTTCTTATCTTCTTCATATTTCCTCCACATTCACACTTCAATTTTAGATTGTCAAATTCCATTTCTATCCCTCATCAGTTTTTTGAAGTTTTTGCTTAAACTAAACTCGCCAGCATGAATCAATTTATAGTAATCTCCCAAATCAACTACCACAACATTTATGATTTTGTTCCCTCTCTGTAAGCCTCTCTCAATAACTCCCTTCTTTCTTTTTCTTATCTCAAAACCCTTTTCCAAAATCTCAGCAACTTCGTACAAATTCACATCAATCTCACTTAGCTCGCTTAATACCGCTTTTGTTGGAAGTATCGGTTTTCCTTTGTAAGTGAAGCTCATTTTTTCACCAGCGAGATATATCTTAGGGATATATTATCGAGATATATAAATCTTTCTGTTTTAAACAAATTTTGAATGCGGTCATCACTCTTAGCAGAAGAATCCCGGGTTGTGATTGCTACTGCTATTGTAGGGGGCTGTAGCCTAGCAACGATAGTGAGATAAGGCTAAAAACTTGCTTTTGGTGTCAAAATCTCGCCCGCACAAAGCAAGCGGGGGGCAT
>PEYS01000220.1 GCA_002763335.1 Candidatus Woesearchaeota archaeon CG08_land_8_20_14_0_20_47_9
CAGCCATGGCGCAGGCGAAAGCGCTTCCCCTTCGGGATGCCGAGCAGGACATTTTGCGAAGCCTTGCTGAGCAAAATGTCCGTCTGCCGCCATGGATGGCTGGATTTTTCCTCCACAAATATCAGTTATAAACTTTACTTAACACCTCTAATCGTTGTTGATACCAGGTACCTTGACAATCTCAACATTCCTTGTTATTGAGGTTGTGTAACCATACTCAAGCTCGATCCTTATCGGTGTAGTGTATGCCTGGGTCGCATCCTTGATTACATACTCGCAAACTACAGACCCCTCGCCATCAAAGAGGCGGATTTTGCCTTTGCATTTGTCGAGTGCAGGGTCATCTTTACCGCTTATCTTTACACTGTTCAGATTTACAACATCCAGCTTATCATAGGTAAGACCCTTCTGCGAGTATGGGCTGCAGTCGTCCAGATTGTTACTATCACTATCAAACAGAATGCCCCCGCCAAGGTTCTTCACCCTTATTGTCAGGAGCATCTTGCCCTTCATTGCATGGACTTCAATTGCAGTTACTGCTACAGGGGCACCTTGACCCCCACTTGGAAGGACATCATAAGTTGTGCATGCCTTGCTCTTCTCGCTTACAGTGTATGGGTTTGGGTCAATGCAGATGCTCTCCTCAGCAATTGTATGGTACTTGTAGCACAGGGTTGCAGAGATGGGGAACATGTACTGGTCAACATTCTTGAGGTATATGTCATCTGATGTGAATTCAACCAATGCCTTGCCTCCCTGCTGAGGCGAGTTTATATCCCTGCCCTTTAATTCTTTTAGCTTAACGCCGGTTAAAGTACCATCACCAGCACCATCACCATTAGATATTGGTTCATAGTTTTCATTGTCAACTCCGCTTACCTGGGGGTTCTTTTCATTGCCGTTGGTTTTTACTTTCATATCCACAATATCCTTATCATAGCCATGGATGTATAGCCGGGCATCCTCAATATCATAGGCCCCCTTGTTTTCCATACTCACCACCACTTGCAAAGGACCCTGGTCAAACATCCTGTCAGGGGGCATGTTCGACAGGAATGAGATTGCCAGTCCCTCTGTGCCCTTTCTATACTCAGCCCCCCCTGTTCTTGAGTCAGATGGAGTGCATGAGCTTAAGAGTGAGATGGTAAGTAGTGAGAGTGCAATGACTCCTATGATTCCCCCAGGCATTGGCTTCTTAAGCGCCATATACAAAATAAATAGAAGGTAGGTATTTAAATATAGTGGTTGGTCGGCTTTGAGTTCGCTTACTCAGAGCGATCTTTTAAGAACTTCTGGTAACACCGTTCTTACCATAAATCCAGCCATTAAAATACGCTGTTATTTTGCTACCTGTCAAAAGCTCGCCCGCACAAAGCAAGCGGGGGGCATGCTCGATTGCCTTGCTCGGCGGGCGAGCTTCTTGCAGCAAGGCGAGCTTTTGACGTTTCATCAGCTTTTTAAATAGACAACCCCTACTGAGCTTCATGGATTTCATAGTCGTTCATTATGCTGAGATTGCCCTGAAGGGCAGCAACAGGGGCTGGTTTGAGAACCTGCTTGTGAAGAATATTAGACTGAAGCTTGGCAGCCTTATAGAATCCTGCTCACGCGAGTACGGGCAGATTGTGATACAGATAAAGCCAGGGGCTGATATAGCCAAAATAAGGGACGTCTTGTCGAGGATTCCGGGAGTT
The DNA here is from genome assembly GCA_002763335.1 of Candidatus Woesearchaeota archaeon CG08_land_8_20_14_0_20_47_9. GTDB lineage: Archaea > Nanobdellota > Nanobdellia > Woesearchaeales > CG1-02-47-18 > CG1-02-47-18. The sequence continues at coordinate 1,695 of PEYS01000220.1, forward strand.
GCGTATTTCTCAATAGCCTGTAGATGTAGCTTAGATATAGATACCATAAGGAAAGAAGTGCTGAGTTTCCTGAGGGATAAGGAGTTTAAGACATTCAAGGTTAATGCTAGGAGGCATAATAAAAACACAAGACTCACATCGAGGGAGCTGAACAATATCCTGGGATCAGCAATAGAAGAAGAATATCACTGGAAAGTCAAGATGAATCAGCCAGACCTAACAATTAAGGTTGAAATATCTGACAAGCACGCATACATCTCGTGCGGGGATATTGCTGGCACTGGCGGCCTGCCAACCAACCCTGCACAAAAGGTTGTTGCCTTAATCTCAGGGGGCTTTGACAGCCCAGTTGCAGCCTATCTGATGATGAAGAGGGGCTGCACTGTGACACTGGCACACTTTCAGAACAAGAACCAGGCTACAGAGGCTGTTGAAAACAAGATTCTTGAGCTTGCAAAGCAGCTTGCAAGATACCAGACAAAAACAAGACTTTACATTACACCATTTGAGAATGTGCAGAAAGAGATTATCATTAAGGTAAAGCCTGATCTCAGGCAATTGATCTACCGCAGATTTATGATAAGGATTGCATCAAAGATAGCTGATAAGCTCAAGGCCAAATTCCTAGTGGTTGGAGACAGCCTATCCCAGGTTGCATCTCAGACCTACGAGAACATTGCAGCAACCTACCCTGGCTCAGAGAAGCATATACTCTCCCCCCTGATCGGGCTTGACAAGGAAGAGATAATAAGGATTGCAAAGAGGATCGGTACTTACGAGATATCAGCACAGCCATACCCTGACTGCTGCAGCTACCTGATCTCAAAGCATCCAGAGTTAAGAGCAAGCCCTGAGATGCTTGAGAAGGCAGAATCTGCGTTTGACATCACTGCCCTTGTCAGAGATGCTGTGAAAAGGGCGAGGGTGATCAGCCCGGGGATACGTAATCATGCCCCGGACACAACAGCTTGAAAGGCAGCTTTGAAACTCTTGCAAGCGAAGCCTTCATCAGCCCAGGCCTTGAGCTGGGCAGGTCGGTTCTTCCAATGCCCTTCCTGAAGATTGTGTCTCCTGAGAACAGCACGCCCTCTTTTTTATACCAGATGCAGACTGAGCCTGCTGTGTGTCCTGGCGTGTTGATGATTTCGAGACCACATACATCTCTGGGCAAGGGTTTTAGTTCCTATATAGAGTATAGGGTTATGGTCAGCGGAATAGGGCATTTTTCCGATAGGAAAAATGACCCGCCAGCATTATTGTTGTTGAAATTTTCAGAGCCTGCTATGAAACAAATCCCATATTTAAAGCATAATGGGATATTCATTAAGGATGGATATTGTGATGACCAGTCATTTATAAATAGTGGACATTTGAATAACCAATATTTATAAATAAATAGATTCTCAGGCATATTGAAAGCGAAAGATTTATAAAGTAGTGGATATTGTAATAATCAATAACTTATAAACAGCGGATATCCTGGTGATAAGATGGACCTTACATTGCAAAATCCTTGGTGGAAGAGCAGGTTAGAGATTGTTAGAGATGAGAAAGTGAATGAAGCCTTGCAAAAAGAGGTCAAGGTTCTTTATAAATTGGAGGATAGAAGTAACAGAATAATTCTTGGTCCAAGACAGGTTGGAAAGACATCTATGCTGAAGCTTTTGATCTATGACCTGATAATAAATAAGGATATCGATCCGCTAAACATATGCTATTTTTCTTGTGAGCCACTAAGATATAAAAATGATATAGTTGAGGTTATAAAAGAGTTTGAGAAACTATCATCAAAGGACTCATTTAAGTACATCTTCTTAGATGAAGTAACGCAGATTCCTGAATGGGAGTTGGCCATCAAACTAATACTAGAGACAAGACTATCCAAAAATAAGATGTTGGTTGCAACAGGATCAAACGCCTTGCTCCTGAAAAAGGGCTCTGAGAGATTGCCTGGAAGAAATATCTCAACAGATTTATTCCTTCCACTGTCTTTCAAGGAGTTCTTAAGAAAATTTGGATCCGAAGGATTAAGGCAAGCATTAGAAAGATTGGGGGGAATAGAGCTCTGTCACATGCAGAAGGTTAACAAGGCTGCCTTAAGCTTGTCAATATTCTCTGATGAGCTAGAGTCAAAATTTAATCTGTATCTGAAAACAGGTGGCTACTTAAAAGCAATATATGAAGTGCTTGAAAAGGGAAGGGTTTCTGAAGAAACCTATGAGATTTATATAAACTGGATTCTTGGTGACCTGGCTAAACTAGGCAAGAGCGAATATATTTTTAAGAGTGTTTTGATGGGGATAATTAAGAACTATGGCACTAAATTCTCTCTACATTCAATTGCAAAGGATACTGAAATTGGCTCTCATGCATCTGTAGCTGACTACCTTGATGTCTTGCAGAGCCTCTTATTAATAAACCAGCTTTTTCAACTAGAGTACAATAAGAAGATCCCCCTCTTCAGAAAAGAGAGAAAGTCTTATTTTATTGACCCTCTTTTATACAGCGTCTGTAAGGGTTATATAGCCGGAAAGTATCAGGATTATTCAGAGGATTCAAGGGAGAGCTTAATTGAGGGCATTATCTGCGAAGCACTTGCAAGAAGAGCAAGGATTAATCTTGATATATCATCCTCGCTCTGGTTCTATCTAAAGAAGAAAGAAACAGACTTTGTGTTAAAAGAAACAGACAAGCTGATTGGTATTGAATCAAAGTGGCAGAATAAGGTAAGCAAGAGCGACTTCAATAACTTCAGCCTATTTAAAAACAGAATACTCCTGAGCAAGAGGGAGTTTAAATTCGATAAAAAGAATGGTTTCTTGATTCTTCCGGCTTATTTGTTTTTGGGAATGATGTGAGAGATATAAGATAATCATGCCTTGTACACAATATATCAATCAGCAGCCACATTATAGTAAAAATTTATTGGTAGTCAAAAGCTCGCCCGCACAAAGCAAGCGGGGGGCATGCTCGATTGCCTTGCTCGGCGGGCGAGCTTTTTGCAGCAAGGCGAGCTTTTGACTCTTACCGA
>PEYS01000198.1 GCA_002763335.1 Candidatus Woesearchaeota archaeon CG08_land_8_20_14_0_20_47_9
GACTCAAAAGTTCTCGCCCTAAAGGGCGGGGCTATACCCACGAACTTTTGAGTATCAGAAGCGAGGGGGGTGGAGCCTTGTGATCAGATTAGCTGAAAGCTTATTGCCCTTAATATTCGCCTTTGGTTCTAACCCAACCTGCCTTTCTTCAAGTATGTTCCACATTTCCTTTGTTATGAAGTTTGTAGGCCTTCTGCCTGAATATGTGAGGTACAGGCTCTTTTTTGCCCTGCTCATCGCAACATAGAACAGCCGTCGCTCCTCTTCCTCTTTGTCATACTCATCCATCTTCACCATCTCAATGACTGGGTGCTCAGTTCCCTTACATGGAAAGTTGATGCTGTTACACCCTACTACAAAGACCATCTCAGCCTCCATGCCCTTTATTGCATGTACTGTTGCGAGGGTTACATGGTTCTCCCGGATAACAGGCTTCTTCCTGATTTCATCGCTTCTCACAACGTGCTTTATGCCTCGGGATTTCATTATCTCCGAAAGCTCGTTCAGCTGCCTATTGGTCCTTGCAAGGACAAATATCTCATTTCTTGGAGTTCTTGATGCGAGGATGCACTGAATCACAAATTCAAACTCTGCAAGCTCTGAGCTAAATCCTAGGAGCTTTATGTCTTTCTCACCTCCTAAAGCAGATTCCAGATCTGCTAGCCCCATATTCCTTATTGAGGAATTTATTAGCTCAACAATATGCTTTGTTGACCTGTAGTTCTTTTTCAATGTGATTATGTCACAATCATTGTATTTCTCCTCAAACCTAAGTATGTACCCTATGTCAGAGCCCCTCCACCCGAATATTGATTGCCTAGGGTCGCCTACGCAGAACAGATTCTCAGGCGAGAGGATGTCAACAAGCCTGATCTGGCTTGAATTAACATCCTGGTACTCATCTATAAGCACATGGTCAAATTCAGGGATTAACTCTTTATGCTCATCAAGGAGGTTTATTGTGTCAATAAGCTGGTCTGAGAAGTCTCTGAGGCCGTGCTTCTTCATATAAGCCTCAATATAGTTACTGACGCCAAACACAAGATCTGCAATCTTCTCTTGGGTTTTGTCGAATACATTCAGGGAAGAATGTTCAATCTGCTGATTCCTAAACTTGAAGTAGTCCCTTATAAAGAAGCAGTCGTTCATGAACATATGCGCTAACTGCTCATCTGTCTTACCCCTTCTCTGGGCATAGCTGAAATACAGGTTTATAACCCCGTTAATATTTGAGTTCAGCTTGGACAATGCCTTATTTATCATCATCACCCTGTCTCTGTAATTGACAACCCTGACTGGCTGGTCATAGACCAGGTTGTTATACAGCCTTAATATGCCCTCGCAGAATGAGTTGAATGTCTCAATCCTTACAAGATTAAGATGGCCAATACCTGAGAGACGCCTTATCATCTCCTGCCTCGCCTTCCTAGTGAAGGTTATTGCAAGTATTCTTCTTGGATCAGCAGACCTGTAGTTTACTAGAAATTCAACCCGCTTTGTCAGCACTGTCGTCTTACCTGTGCCTGCCCCTGCTATGCATAGTATGTGTTTCTTGTTACTTGTTGTTGATTTCTTCTGCCCGTCATTAAATTCATGGAGAAACCCTGCAAGCGCATCAAATAATAGCTTATCCTCTTCTGTTATCATTGTTCTGGTCTCCCTGAAGTTGAATGCCAGCTTTTTTTTATACAGCGAAGGGTTGCTAATCTCCCTCCCTCCCTTTGCAGTTAATTCAAGCACCTTCCAGAACTTGTTGCCGTTAATAGAAGTCAGCTGAATTAAGCCATTCATAAGCAGGTTATCAATCAGACTATTGATTTCATCCTTGCTGTAAGCCATGCTGGCAAAGCTCTTCTTAAGATGCAGCCTGTTTCTTGCAATAGATTCATTGGTTTTCTTCCCCTGCAGGAAATCTATCAGAAGCCTTCTTCCGACACCGAATGGAATCTCATCCAGCGCTTTCAATACAAACAGGTAATCCAGATTCCTTGCTTCATCCCCCATGAGGCAGGATGAAAATGGGCTGTTTAATAATCTTTTTGATGATTTTTCCGGATAATAGCCGAGATGCTTACCCCACCACAAGCTTAATAACACCTTCCTGGTTTCTCAGCACCATGCTGCACGGGGAGGTTATAGCCAAGGCTGAAGAAATAGAAGGCTTGCTGAGGGCTGGCTACTCAGAGGAGCAGATAAGGGGCAGGCTTGGCTGCTCAGATGAGCTGCTCAGCATCGCAAGGGCAAGAATAAGGAATAAGCGCTCAGGCAAGCTTGACCATGCCCTTCTGTTTAACGAGCAGGATCTCAGGTTTGCAACTCACAGGCTTGTGGCTGCCTACAGGGCTGAACGCCTGCAATGCAAGACGATTCTTGACCTTGGCTGCGGCATAGGCATGCAGGCAACTGCCCTTGCAAAGACATGCAAGGGGGTTATTTCTGTTGAGATTGACAAGAGAAAGCTGGAATATGCGAGGATAAATGCCAGCATCTCCGGCGCTGCCAACATAGAATTTATTGAAGGAGATGCCCTTACTGCCCTTAATAAGATCAGAGATGCAGATGTTATCTTCTGGGATCCTGAGAGGCCAGCATGTGAAGATGAGAGGAGCATTGACTCATTTAAACCAGAATTCAGCAGATTAATGGAGAAGGCCGTGAGGCTGACAAGGAAGATTGCCATTGAGCTTCCACCCCAGATGCAAAGCGATGCAGCGCTTAGACAATACAGGGATTTTGAACTCGAGTACATCTCTATTAACAACGCCCTCAATAGGCTCACTGCCTATCTTGGCAGGTTAAGGGGGTGCGCAGTATCAGCAGTTGCGCTTCCATCTGCTGCAAGGCTTGAGTATGACAGGGGTGATGATAGTAGGAAGAGTCAGATAGAATCAGTCACTAAACCCAGAGAGCACCTCTATGAGATTGATGCTGCAGTTGCTAAGGCAGGGCTGACATGCATTCTTGCAGACAAGATTAGTGAGGGGAAGGGCGGGGTATATGGTTTTAACATGGGAAATAAACTTTACTTCACCTCAGATGGGCTTGTAGAGAGCCCCTTCCTCAGACACTACAGGGTCATCGCTTCTGTGCCCATGCAACAATTGAAGGCTACGCTCAGAGGAAGCGGCATTGGAAAAGCCATCCTTAGGGGGAGATTAGCGCAGGGAGATTACTGGAGGATAAGGTCTGAGATTGAAAACGGCCTCTCAGGGGAGATGACTGCACATGTCTTTATTGACGGCGACAGGGCAGTTATTGCTGTTAAAGCAGGATATGAACAGTGAGAGGCTTGTTGGTTCAACGTTGCCACCAGCCAATTCACAAAGCTTAAATACCCTTCTCCGTAGATATATTCTCGAAAACTTTGACTAACCTCGACTTCCCAACTCGATCGGTATTCAAAGCCCTCTCTCATAATAAGAGGTGCGCGCATTATATGAAAGTGGTGATTACGCTTGAGTTCCTTGAGCCATTCTCTGACATAACAGGGCAGAGCAGGATTAGGCTTGGGCTTGAGGGCTCAATGAGCCTAAAGGAGCTGTGCACTTACCTCTCAGAGAAGTATGGCGGAGAATTCTCAGATAGGCTCATCAAGCGCGGCAGGCTTGCTGAAGGCATGATGGTTCTGGTTAATGGCAAGGGCGTAAACAACTTAGATGGGCTTAGGACCCCAATAAACCCGGGTGCAAGGATTGTCTTTATGCGCACACTCAGCGGTGGTTGATTTGAAGGGCTATGCAGGAAGGTATGTTGAGGTTGACCTGTCAAGGAGTGAGGTTAAGATAAAGAAGCTTCCTGAGGAGCTCGCCCTTGATTATATTGGCGGCATGGGTTTTGGAGCAAAGACACTCTATGACCTCGTGCCTGAAGGCATTGACGCCCTGTCACCTGAGAATGTGATCTGCTTCTGGAACGGCCCCCTTGCAGGAAGCCTTGTTCCAGTCTCAAGCAAGTACTGCGTTGCAGCAAAGAGCCCCCTAACTGGGATGTTCGGCTTCGGCATATCATCAGGCTACTTCGGGGCAGAGTTAAAGAGGGCTGGCTTTGACGGGATAATATTCCTCGGTAAGTCGCCAAGATTAGTCTACTGCCTTGTTGATGATGACTTTATCAAGCTCATTGATGCTGAGCATATGAGGGGGCGAACAACCTGGGAGGCTGAGGAGCTGATAAAAGAGGAGCTGCAGGATCAGTCTGTGAGGGTTGCCTCCATTGGCATTGGGGGAGAACGCATGGTCAGGTTTGCCTGCATAACAAACGACCGTAACAGGCAGGTAGGCAGGACTGGCATGGGGGCAGTTATGGGGAGCAAGAACCTAAAGGCAGTGGCTGTTAGGGGTACAAAGGCAGCAGGGGTTGCAGACCTTAAGGCATTGAGGCGGTTCTGCAAGATACTATACGAGCGCTGCCAAGGAAGCGCAACAGAGAAGTACAGGAAGTACGGCACACCAGCAAATGTACTTGTTCACAACAAGCTCGGATGCCTGCCGACAAGGAACTTCCAGCAGAGCACCTTTGAGCATGCAAACAAGGTCTCTGGCGAGACCATGCTCAGGACCCATGTTAAGAAGATCACAGCATGCGACATCTGCCCAATTGCATGCGACCATGTTAATAAGGTTGATGAAGGCAGGTATAAGGGCGCTGTTGCAAGCGTTGATTATGAATCACTCTGGAGTCTTGGGCCTAACTGCGGCGTCTCTGATCTGAATGCGATAACAAAGGCTGTTGAGATCTGCGACACAAACGGGATTGACACAATCTCAGCAGGCATGACTGTCTCATTCGCAATGGAGTGCTATGAACGCGGGCTCTTAAAAAAAGAGGACACCGAGGGCTTGGAATTGAAGTTTGATAATGCCGACGCAATGGTCGAGGCTGTAAGGCTGATGTCCAGACGTGAGGGCAGGCTAGGAAAACTGCTTGCTGAGGGTTCAAGGCGCGCTGCAGAGATTATTGGCAGGGATGCCTGGAAGTATGCCATGCAGATCAAGGGTATGGAATTAGCTGGCTACAGCATGCGCTCACTTCAGACATCTACACTCGGCTTTGCAACCTCAATAAGGGGCGCCTGCTACCTGAGGGCAGGCGCATACCAGTATGATATCAAGGGCAAGGTTGACCGTCTAAGGCTGGATAGCTCAAGGGGCAGGCTTGTTAAGGGTGGTGAGGACTCATACGCGGTAATAGACTCGCTTATTATCTGCAAGTTCTCAAGGGGCATGTACAAAAGCGAGGAAGAGCTTGCAAGGCTCTACAGGCTAGTCACAGGCCTCCAGATGAATGGCAAGGACTTGATTAAAGCTGGCGAACGAATATACAATGTCGGAAAGCTTATCAACATAAGGCATGGCTGGAAGAGGGAGCATGACTACCCGCCATGGAGGGCTACGCATGAAAAGCTCCCTGATGGGCCTGCAGCAGGAGCTGTCATAAAGATGGCTGAGTACGATGCTGCCCTTGACAGCTACTACAGGGCAAGGGATTGGGATAAACAGGGCATACCCAGCAGGGAGAAGCTCAGCGAGCTGGGAATTGCAGGTGAGAGAATGCTCAAAAGTTCGTGGGTAGCTCGCGCTTTAGGGCGAGAACTTTTGAGTCCGAAAATCTGCGTTTCGAAGCGAGGGGCGTAAAGCCCCGACTTTTAAGTCGGGGATAGCCCCGAGCAGCAGATTTTCGTTACTTTTATGAGAAATATATTATTCAATCAGGATTAGCTACCCTATAAAAATTTAAATACTAATTGCTTATTAATCTCGTTGATCATCAAAGCTATGATAATTCAGAATCAGGTTAAGTGTAAAGCAGGCAACTATAAGCCACAAAATAAAATGAGGACCTCTTTCTACTAGGTGGGTAAATCTACTAGGTGGGTAAACACGCCAAGACCGCTCTCAGGATCATTAGAGAACATTGGAGATAATTCTCAGTGTATAATCCATACGGGGGGTGAATTCGATGGCAAAGAAGAAGAAATAAATTGAATAGAGAGATTCATCCGATCTTGCTTTATCCGCCTGCCTTGGCAGGCGGATTCTTATGATTTTTTTTAGTCTGTTTTTGTAAAGGTCTCAAAAGGGGGGAGAGGGGCGGAGAAGCATAGGGCAGAGCGCATAAGGCAGAGCCCCTATTAAACCATGGCCTTTAAATCATGGCCTTTCCATCAGCCTATCCTCTGGATCAGGCTAGTTGTTAATCCCTACGCCGAGGGGGAGATTCGAACTCCCGTGCCCCGAAGGACAGAGGGTTAGCAACCCTCCGCAATGGTTGCCCGCTATGCTTAGCTCCAGGCTATGCGACCTCGGCATCTTGCTTCGTCAGATTGATGTTTATTTTATATAGTTTTCTCTTGGGTGTTAGTATTCGCTCTACGAAAGCTTTTTTAACTAAGTAGAATGCCCTAGGCATTATCCTGGGGCTGTAGTGTAGCTTGGTCTATCACTCTAGCTTGGGGTCCTGCCCAGAATGCTAGCAACCTGGATTCAAACATGCTCTTGGTAACTAGCTGTCAGGAGCGTTGAAAGTTCCAGCAGCCCCATAAAAAGCTTTATATACTAGTTGTCATACACTTTGGTGACTTGTTATGAATTCTGATAGCTTACAAGAATTGGGTGATGCAATGGATCAGAGCGATATTATGAAGACAGGTACAACCACTCTCGGCCTAGTGTGCAAGGAGGGCATTGTTCTTGCAGCTGATAAGAGGGCTACTGCAGGGTATATGATAGCCAACAAGAAGACGCAGAAGATACATAAGATTGCAGACAACATGGTTGTAACAATGGCCGGCTCAGTGTCTGATGCCCAACTCCTCGCAAAGCTGATAAAGGCTGAGTTGAGGCTTAAGGGGCTCAGGACAGGCAGAAGCCCTAATGTTAGGGAGTGCGCAAACCTTCTCGGCAGTATGATATACGCTAATATAAGGAGGATGTCCTTAATCCCTGGAATCTCACACTTCCTGCTAGGAGGAGTTGACAGCGAGGGGGCTCACCTCTACGACCTATTCGCAGATGGCTCTGTGACAGAGTGCGATGACTATGTTTCCTCAGGCTCTGGGAGCGTAATAGCCTACGGTGTGCTTGAGGTCGGCTTTAGGCATGGCCTGGTCATAAAGGAAGGCATAGGCCTCGCAGTAAAGGCTGTTAATGCTGCTATGCAGAGGGATATTGCCTCTGGCAACGGGATTGATGTTGTCACAATAACAGGAGAAGGAGTAACTAAGGTATTTGAGAAGGAGATTGACACTACAGTAAAGGTCTAGGCCTTAAGACCCCTGATTCCAGAGAGGGGGATTCTTTTTTCCTTATTCGTTAAGGGTTGGTGTGTTGTTTTTGAGACTAAAATACATGAAATTATGAGGTGTTGGTTCTGTGGCGAACATAATAAAGGAGATCATGAAGAGCCTCCCTGAGGAGAAGGTAAGCGAAGCCTGCTTCGAGGGGGCGAACATAGTGCTGTATACAAAGGACAGGGACTTTTTTCTTAACAGCGATGATGTTATAAAGTCCATTGTGAATGAGATAAAGAAGCGCGTCGAGCTGCGCCCTGATCCGAGCATAACAACTGACAAGGAATTTGCTGAGAGCGAGATAAGAGGCATCATATCTGAGGAGGCTGGTGTCGGGAACATAATCTTTGATGATCGGCGCTCCCTGGTGATTATAGAGACTGAGAAGCCGGGCCTGGCCATTGGTAAGCAGGGCTCCATATTAAGGGAGATACGGAACAGAACCCTTTGGGTGCCGATAATAAAGCGCACTCCGCCTATAAAGTCCAAACTCGTTGAGAACATAAGGGCAGTGCTCTATAAGAACTCTGACTACCGCAGGAAGTTCCTCAATAAGACTGGTCATAGGATTTATGACGGCTGGATAAGGGAGAGAAAGGACGAGTGGATAAGGGTGTCTTACCTTGGAGGGGCCAGGCAAGTTGGGAGGTCGTGCATACTCTTCCAGACCCCTGAGTCAAGAGTGCTTCTCGATTGCGGCATTGACGTTGCCTCGCAGGACAAGGCATATCCCTACCTCGAGGCTCCAGAGTTTGATATAAACGAGCTCGACGCGGTTATAATAAGCCACAGCCACCTCGACCACTGCGGCTTTGTGCCCTTCCTCTTTAAGTTCGGCTACCGCGGCCCTGTTTACTGCACTGCGCCTACAAGGGACATCTCTGCTCTGCTGCTCCTCGACTTTGTCAAGATCATGCAGTCTGAGCGCAAGGAGGCCATATTCAGCACAGATGATATAAAGGAGATGGTGAAACACACCATCTGCCTAGATTATGAAGAGGTCACAGACATCACCCCAGACGTAAGGATAACCCTGTATAATGCAGGTCATGTCATTGGAAGCTCGATGGTTCACATGCATATTGGTAACGGCCTTCACAACCTTGTTTATACAGGCGATGTCAAGTTTGGCAGGACCCAGCTCTTAGAGCCTGCTGTGACAGACTTCCCCCGCCTTGAAACCCTGATGATAGAGGCCACATACGGAGGCAAGGATAACATCCTCCCGAATAAGAGGGAGTGCGACGAGTTCCTCAGTAGGATTATAAGCGAGACTCTCAAGCGAGGCGGTAAGGTTCTTATACCTGTCCTTGGGGTTGGCCGCGCCCAGGAGGTGCTTATGATCCTGGATGATCAGATAAGGAGAGGCAACCTGAAGAGCATTCCGACGTTTATTGACGGCATGGTCTGGGATGTTACAGCCATCCACACAGCCTACCCAGAGTACCTCAACAGCATGGTTAGACGCATGATATTTCACCGCGACCAGAACCCCTTTCTGGCCGAGTACTTTAAGCGGGTTGGGAGCCAGAAGGAGCGCATGCAGGTCATAAACGAGATGGGGCCCTGCGTGATTCTGGCAACATCAGGCATGCTTGTTGGAGGCCCATCTGTCGAGTACCTCAAAAACCTAGCTGATAATCCAAGGAACACCCTTTTGTTTGTCTGTTACCAGGGTGAGGGCTCTCTCGGGAGGCGTATCCAGCGGGGAGAGCGAGAGATAGCCTTTGCTGCTGGCCCTAAGCAAGAGATACTGCAGATAAGATGCGATGTTGAGACAATAGACGGATTCTCAGGCCACAGCGACAGGAAGCAGCTTATGAACTTTGTGTATAAGTGCTGTCCGAGGCCTAAGAAGATCATCACTAATCACGGCGAGAACTCGCGCTGCCTCGACCTTGCGAGCTCGCTTCATAAGGTCTATAAGGTTGAGACTACTGCGCCTAGAAACCTAGAGGCTGTAAGGGTGAAGTAGATACAGGCTACTTCTCCACCTCTGAGAGACTAATGCGCTCAGCGATTATCTCACCCCTACTATTCTCCCTGCCCTGAACCCAGAGCTGGCTTCCGGCAGTGAGGTTAAGGCTTGTGCTGCCGAATACCAGCACTGGCGTTTCCCTTTCATGCTCGATCCATAGGCGTTGCGTTGAGCCACTGTTTTCTATTCTGATAAGCCTCCCGCTTATCTGCCTGCTATCCCGGGCCCTTACCTCGAGCATGGCCTCCAGATCCGGGAAGCTAGTTATGTAGGACAGCGCAAGCAGGCTTATCATGGCGCAAATGAGTGCGAGCTTGAAGACGTGGCGTTCATCCATGGAGAGAGGCATTTCAGCGTTATTATTAAGCTCTATCATGGTGGTTTCGGAGGAATTCCGGAAGACTGGCTAAGGGGTGGTGCAGGGCAGCCAGTCATGCAGGCTAAACCTTTATTAACCGCCCTCATATTCTTGCAGGCATGGAACTCATATTTTTAGGTACAAGCTCGATGGTGCCGACTAAGGAGAGGAATCATACGAGCATGCTCCTCAACTTTGGCTCAGAGGGCATTCTCTTTGATTGCGGCGAGGGCACCCAGAGGCAGCTCAAGATGATAAGCATAAAGCCGAGCAGGATAACCAAGGTGCTGATTAGCCACTGGCATGGAGACCATGTGCTCGGCCTGCCCGGGCTTATACAAACCCTGGGGGCGAGTGAGTACAGCGGCAGGCTTACAGTGTTTGGGCCGCGTCATACCTCAGAGCGTCTTAAGGCGATGAACAGGGCATTTGTCTTTGAGGACAGCATTGATTTTGATGTTAGGGATATAGGTCAAGGTAGGTTTTTTGAGAGCGATGACTTTGCCTTGGAGGCAGCCCTTCTGGATCACGGGATTGAATGCCTTGGGTACAGCTTTATTGAGAAGGACCGCCTGAGGATAAACCTCAAGGTAACCCGCTCTCTCGGCATACCAGAGGGGCCTTTACTAGGCAGGCTCCAGTCAGGCCATCCCATAAAGTGGAAGGGCAGGCTTGTAGGCCCTGAGCAGGCAACGTATACTGTCAAGGGTAAGAAGATAAGTTATATTGCAGACACCCTGCCATGCGATAGCGCGATAGCCCTGGCGAAGGATGCTGACCTGCTTATCTGCGAGGCAACATACGCAAGCAGCCTTGAGGGCAAGGCTCGCGAATATAAGCATATGACTGCGCGCCAGGCAGCCTTTATTGCAAATCAGGCCTCTGCCGCGAGGCTGATACTGACGCACTTCTCGCAGCGTTATAAAAACGCCCTCGAGCTTGAGGAGGATGCAAGGGCAAACTTTGATAACGTCTCCTGCGCAGAGGACTTTATGAGGGTGGTGCTATAAGCGTAACTAGGCATAAGTACCCGGTAAGCTGTCAGAGTTGCCTGACAGCTTAGTGAAGCACGCTTGGAATAAGCCAGGTCATCTAAAGATTTATATCATCTAAAGATTTATAAATAGGTCGTGTTTCTCCCCTTTTGTTTAGGTGAATTAAGCATGGTTGTGGTTCAGTCAAGATCGAGGAGGAAGCCGAGCGGGGCTAAGAAGAAATTAGCCCGTAGCAAGAGGCAGTCAGAGACAGGCAGCCTTCCAACCAACACGAAGCTTGGGGAGAGGAGGATCAAACAGACAAGGTGTAAGGGAGGGGATGTAAAGCTGATGCAGCTTACTGCCAACCAGGCAAATGTTCTTGATCCGAAGACAGGAAAATTCGAGGTTGTCAGGGTTGATAACATTGTTGAGAACCCTGCCAACAGGCACTTTATAAGGAGAAACATAATTACTAAGGGGACGATAATGGAGACTCCGAAAGGCAGGGTTCGTGTTACAAACAGGCCTGGTCAGGAGGGGACTGTCAACGCGGTCCTCATTGAGGTCTCAGCCTCTTAGGAATACGGAGCTATTTACATCTTTCTATCGAAAACCTTGATTTGCCTCACAAACATTTTTATACTCCCCCTTGCCATGGTTCTTGTCCATGCACAGGAAGATAAGGCCGGAGGGGATTCAGCTGGGGCTCAGGTTTAGGAGGGAGGTTATCATTCCCGCAGCGATCTTTATACTGCTAAGCATCATGCTTGCCTACTTCTTCAGGCCATGGTTTCATGGCTTTGTGATGTCACTCTACACCCATCCACCAATTATCATGCTTATGCTCGTGGTTATTGCTGCTGTTCTCTCAGCAAGGCAGAGGAGCTATGTTGCTCTGGGCATTGTCTTTCTCCTAGGCGTTGCCGCCTTTGCATTCATAGTGCTTGATCAGGCCATTGTGGAATACTACGTAGTTAGGCAGACCCACTATCACAAGGTCTTTTCAATACCTGATTCAGATGGGGTGCGTCTGCTTCCGAAGGCGGTTGCAAGGCGCTACCTTGAAGACAGCCTTCAGAAGTCAAGGGAGCGCGTAGGGGGACTGAACATCGTTGACATTGACAGCAGACTCTCCTGGGTTGCACCCAGAATTCCAGATGGCCTTATACTATACCTAACCCAGAAGGTGAACGGTATCCTTGTGGCTGATGCTGAGACAACGCAGAGGAACACCTCCATGATAAGCCGCAGCTTGGCTGTCGGCGAGGAGATCGGCATAGCAGATAATATCTACTGGAGGCTTTTTAAGGAGCGTTACCTAGTTGACATCGGCGATGTCTACTACCTGCGGGATGGCAGGAGCATTCTTACTGTTGCCCCAATCATTGCTTACAGGTTCAGCCTTCCGGTGATGGTCCCTTACTATGATGGCGTCTATGTCATTGATGAGGGCGGATTAGTAACGCACCTCTCTCCTGATGAGGCAGCTGCTGACCCCCGCTTTAGGGGCAACAGGGCATTTCCCGAGAGCCTTGCGAGGCTTTACGTTGACTCTTACAGATACCATCTTGGCATAATAAACGCGATATTCCTGCATGAGGACCAGGTAGAGATTGCAGATGTTGCTGGCCAGGACAACACCCAGCCATTCCTTATGTCGACTAAGGCAGGTCTTAAATGGGTTGTTGCAACAGAGCCTTACGGTGAGAGCTACGGCGTTTTCAAGATATTCCTCGTGGACGCCCTGACAGGTAGCATTGACATCATGGAGCTTGATGAGAACAAGACCCTTACAGGCCCTGTTAAGGTGGTCAGCTATGTGAAGAAGAGCTTCCCTGTAATTGACTGGCAGAGCTCACACGTTATTGAGCCCAGGCCCTATGTAATTAACGGGGGCCTCTACTGGCTGCTCTCAATAACGCCAAGGGACTTTGCAGGGGTCAGCTACAGCGTCTTTGTCAATGCTGAGAACAACAACGTCTTCGCATTTGACAGCGATGAGGCAGCCTACAGCTTTGTTATGTCAGGCCTAACACAGGAGGCGAAACAGAACATAAGCTCTGAGGAGAGGCGCAGGGAGATTATTGAGGACATAGAGAGGATGCTTGCTGAGCTGAAGAGGCTGGAGTAGGACTACTGTAGTAGGACTACGACTACTGTAGTAGGACTACGGAAAGCTTTATCTACCCCGGATTTCTCCACGCTACTGGGGGTAGTATGAAGAAGAAGGATTTGTACTTGCTGCTGCTGATATTAATTGTGCTGCTAGGCGCCCTCCTGCGCCTCTTCTATATCATGCATCACAGTGTCTGGCACGATGAGGCTACGCGCATCTCCATCCTGAAATTCAGACTGGATGAGCTGTCATCAGCAGTTAGGATACGAACCTCAACCCCTCCCCTGAATTACTACCTGGCCTATTTCTGGTCAAGGCTTATCGGCCATTCTGACCTCTCTCTCAGGCTCTACTCCTTTGCATTCAGCATGCTCTCGATACCGCTGTTTTACCTTATCGGCCTTAGGTTTCTCAGCAGGCAGGCAGGGCTTATCGCCTCGTTTCTTGCTGCAATCTCCCCCTTTTATGTTTATTACTCGCAGGAGTTCAGCGAGTACAGCCTTCTGCTCTTCCTCTCTCTGCTCTCACTCTATTTCTTTCTCTCATTTATCAGGCGACCTCTGGCGTTGACAGGGCTCCTCTATGTCCTATGCTCTCTGCTGGCGTTCTACACCCACTACTATGCGGGCGTTATGTTTGTTGTCCAGAACATCTTCTTTCTTCTTCTGATACTGCTTAGGAGAAAACGCTCTGGTCTGAAGAGCTGGTTGTTAACCCAGCTTGCACTACTCCTCTTCTGCACCCCTTTTATCTCGCGGCTCTTTTTTGCAACATCCTTCTACACAGCCAGCCCTCGGCCACCCCTCATAAACCTCTTTTTCTCCTTCGGAGCATTTGTATTTGCCTACAGCTACTTTAAGGGCATTACTATTATCATGATCCCATTTCTCATCATGGCCCTAGCAACATACGGGCTTCTTTACATCCACTCGCTGCGCTTCCTCAGGGATAGCAGGGTGCTCTTCCTGAACCTACACCTCTTCCTCTCAGTGCTCCTGGCCTTTGCAGTGAGCTGGCTGGTTCATAACTACGTCCTGCGGGGGGTGATATTTGCCTCGGCAGGGCTCTACCTGCTTATAGGGCTAGCCCTTTCAAGGATAAGGAGGCCCGCGGTTTTCATTATCGCCCTTGTCATGGTTTCTGCTGTGTCTGCTGCATCCCTCTTCCACTACTATTTCATCTTTCAGAAAGAGGACTGGAGGTCTGCTGCAGGCTACATAGAGGTTAACCTCCAAGAGTACGATACGGTCATGGTCTATCCTGGCACGCTCTCAGGCTTCTATCACTACTTCCCTGAAAAAGGCTGTGTCAGGGGCATCCCTCTAGGTTATGCGAATGACCTTGACATGCTAAGGCAGGCAGCTAATGCCAGTGTTATGGACATCTCCAGATATAACATGGACGAGCTTGTTGCAATGCCCCTGGCTGAGAGGCATAGCAGGCGCCTTTGGGTGGTTACAGGGCATCAGGAGTATGACCCTGAAGACCCCCTTATGAGTTACGTGGCTGAGAGGTATCAGCTTGTTGAGCAGAGGGATTTCAGCGCTGTGCAGGTGTTTCTTTTCGATCTTGACACAAGTGTCATCTGAGGGCTTTGAATACCCGGCGCAGCTGGGTATTCAAAGCCCCATAATAAGACCCTTCTCCTGCAGAAAGCAGGATATTGTGAGGGGTTTTATGCCCCTGCTCATGCACCAGCGTAGGTATCTCCTGAGCATCCTGAGAAGTCCATTACCCGTGCCCCTGATGATGCTTCTGGGTAGCCTGCCCTCAAATTCACTCAGGCTTACGAGCTCCCAGGGATGGAAGTATATGTTCACGTAGTCAAGATCAATGAGGCTTAACAGTGTGCATGCCTCTGCATAGCCTACACCGAGGTTCCTGAACCACAGCCATGAGAAGGGGAGCCTGATGACTGGAGTTGTTGATATCGGTATCTCGATAATGCCCCTGCTGGAGTATACAGAGCGACTTCTGAAGAGGTTGTTGTACCTCCCAGGCACTAGCGTTGGGTGGAGGGAGCTGTCATATCGTATGCCGCATTCCCTGAGGATGTGGAAGCCAGGAGTCATTAGCCTTGGCGCCCTGAAGCCAATGACCTTGGCATTGGCTAGGCCCTCAAGCACAGCCTTCCCCTTCCTTATAAGCTGCCGGGATGCCTCTTCATTCATGCCCCTGTAGTTATGATCATGCCTGTAGCCGTGAAGCGCAATCTCATGGCCCTCAGAGCGGGCCTGCTTTATTATACCCCTGTTTTTCGCTGCAAAGAGGGCTGTTGTGAAGAGGGTTGCGCTCACCCCCTCCCCTTTCAATAGTTGGAGTGCCTTCTCAAGCCCGAGGCGCGTAATTGAATGCTGTTTTTCCACGCTGATATCCAGGCCGTACTCGATAGGGAGGTCGAATTCCTCAGCATCCAGGCTTAGCAGGAGGTATCTCATTTTCTAAGAACCACCATGTTTATAAGTCCGAGGCAGCAAGAAGCCTTTTTTATTGTTTCATAACCCCTGAGTCTGGATTGCACCTCTTTAAAGCTGACCAGGGCGTGAAACTCCTCATCGTCAAACACCACGCCAGGGGATGTTATCCTCCTGTAGACCTTTAATAATGGCTCTACAAACCTAAGGTAGCGCAGTGAAGGGAATGATAGTATCAGCCTACCCCCTTTTTTCAGGTGCCTGTCAAGTACTGAGAGGATCTTACCGCGCTCATCTCTAGTGAAGTGCTCGATCACATCAGAGCACACTACGATATCAAACTGCTTATCTAACTTCATCTTGAGAACATCTGTGCAGTAGACCTTGCAGTCCTTGCATACCCCCGAGGCGTATTTGACGCACTCAGGCCTTATGTCAGCGCCGCTTACCTCGCACCCCCTCCTCTTATGGGCTAGGTAGAGGAGCACCCCTGAGCCGCAGCCTACATCGAGGAGTGAAGAGCCCGGCTCCACGTAGCTGAGCAGGGAGTCTATGCGCCTCTTATGAAAGAGGTGGTGAATGCCCCCCTTCTTCGAGAAGTAGAGCTTTAGGTAGTGGCCCGGGGGTTGGTTTACTGGTCTCATCTTACTCGTCTTATTCATCTTAGCCTCGTGAATATCCTTATGAGGTCTGAGAGCATTGACAAGGAATGCCTGAGTCTAAAGGTGCTTCCATGCACATGTGTATTTGAGATATGCTCTTCCCTTATGCCTCCCCCTGCCTTCTTCAGCCTTAGGAGAAGCTCTATGTCAAAGGCAAATCCCCTTGATATGAAGTCCTTGCCTATCTTCTCATAGCTGTCCTTCCTGAAAAACTTTGCCCCTGCCTGGGTGTCGTGAAACCTCAGGTCAAGGAGGAGGCGCGTCATCATATTCCACCCCCTGCTAAGGATCTTCCTGGTGAATGGCTCGTCAACTGCAAAAAAGCCCTTGCCCTTCCACTTGGAGGCTATTACGCAGCTGTAGCCTGCGTTAAGCAGACCTATCATGCCCTTTATCTCGGTAATATCAAATGCGTCGTCTGCATCTACAAACCCCAGGATATCGCCCTTTGCCTCTTCAAGGCCCCTGAGTATCGCCCCTCCCTTTCCAAGCGGTCTCCTGAAGTCCATGTATCGGACATTCTTATTATGCCCTGAAAACTCCCTGAGTATAGAGACTGTCTTATCCCTGCTCCCATTTGAGACAACAACAACCTCATGGTCAGAATCTGAGAATGCCCTTGCTATGGAGCTGAGCACCTTCAGTATCCGCTTCTCCTCATTGTAGGCCGGTATCACTATTGATATCATCGCATATTTTGGATGGAGGCTGTGTTTTAAAAGGTTTTCAATAGAGGGGTTTGGCTACCCAGCTGCACTGGGTAGCCAAACCCCTCTTTCAATCCTGTGGATATACGACATCAGAAAAATTTGACGTCCTCCCCGACGGGGAGGCTAGTCAAATTTGTCAAAAGCTTTATATATGCTCGCCACATCTGAGCCTTGATGTTTAAGGGGGTTTTATGTGAAGGGAAGGGGAGTTTTTGTGATTATCCCGGCTTATAACGAAGCAGTAAAGCTTGGGGGGGTCTTGGACAAGGTTGCGGCGTATAAGGGGCAGGGCATTATAAGCAGCGTTGTTGTTGTTGACGATGGCTCTAGGGATAATACAGCTGCTATCGCGCTTAAGCACGGGGCAGTGCTCCTGAGGCATGTTGTCAACCTGGGTAAGGGGGCTGCACTCAAGACAGGCTGCGACTTCGCTACTAGCAGAGGCGCTGATACGCTTGTAGTTATGGATGGCGACGGACAGCATGACTCCGCAGACATCCCGCTCATACTTAAAAGGCTTAGGGGCGCGGATATGGTCTTCACATATCGAAAGATGAATCATGAGATGCCTAGCCTGTTTAGGCTTGGCAACAGGTTTATACAGTTCTTTACAGGCCTGCTCTACGGAATAAAGATTAAGGACACGCTCTCAGGCTTCAGGGCGTTTAAGGCCGGGGTTTATAAAAAGATTCGCTGGAGTAGTTCTGACTACAGTGTTGAGTCAGAGATGATCGCTAACGCTGGTAAGCACAGGCTGAGGTATAAGCAGGTGCCTATTGAGACTGTTTATCACGACCGTTATAAGGGGACGACTGTTATTGACGGCTTCAGAATTGTTGCGCGGATGATCTGGTGGAGGTTAACACGATGATAATTGGGGTTCAGCTTTTAGGGGTCTTGTTTGGCCTGATGATGCTCTATGTGACTTTTATTCAGCATAAGAGGAGGGAGCTTACCTTTAATGAGTGGGGCTTCTGGAGCCTTCTCTCATGCGTATTTATCGTCTTCTCCCTTGCCCCCGGGCTTCTAGACCCCCTTGTTGAGAGCCTTGAGTTCGGGCGCACAATGGACCTATTCACCATCATGGGCTTTATGTTCCTCGTGGGCAGCCTTTTCTATACGTACACTATTGTAAGAACAGACCAAAAGCGCTTTGAGGAGCTTGTAAGGGCGCTTGCTATAAGGCGGGTGAAGAGGGAAAAACCTTGAGTACACTCGCCTCGCTTATAGCTCGGCTCGGTACTCAAGGTTTTCTGACGTCGGAACTGCTACTCTAGATGTTTATTTGATTTATTCCAGACGCAAATGACGTCTGAGGGCTTTGAACCCGAGGGCGAGTTAGGAAGTCGAGGTGTTCAAAGCCCTCAACTAAGTATCCATCACAACCTCCACATAATATGGATTGCCCTCATGAATCTCCATCTGGTTGTATGTAACTGCCTTTATGGGGTTGCTTCTGATCACAGCTGTCTTTCCTATTAGTTCTGCTTTCAGGGCGTAGCTTGTGTTGCCCTTACCCTTGACCTCGTCAAGGTATGTGATTGTAAGCCCCTCAGCCTTCTCAGGCAGAAAGCCCTCGGAGTCTATGAGGAACAGCACCTCTTCGAGAAAGCAGTAGAGTAATGCCCTTATGTCCCTGCCGCTGACACTTATTGCCCTTCTGGCCTTGGAAGCCTTGGATGTCTTGGCCTCTGCCTCTATCAGCTCTGTAAACACCCTTATGCAGTTGGCGAAGGCCTCTTCAAGGCTCTTGCCGTATGCCCTGAACCTTACATCTGCTTTGTGTTCGAGAAACTCAAAGGTCTTAATCTTATCTGCCCTAATAGGGTATCACCCGGCTTGGGAGGCTGCACTCTTTCTTAACCTCGGATGTGTCCTTCTCCTCATCCCATCTTCCTGGCTTTCTCTCCTCGCCACGGCTTGCTTTAAAGATATCGGGGAGGTTGAAACCTACTGCCTCATCAGGCTCAGGCTCCTCCTCGCACACCTGCTCAGAGGGCTGCCCCTGCCCATCCTGGCCATCGCTGTTGTTAAGGGCCTCAAATCCAAACCCTTGCCCATTGTTTTCAGCTTGCGCCTGCATAACCGGCTGAGCACAGGTCTGGGTCGTCTGCCCCTGCCTCTGCCTGATAAGCCCTGAAAGCAGGAGTATTGCCCTGCTTATCTCCTCCTCAGAATCCTGCTTTGTATCTATTGTGATGATCATCAGATAAGTGCACGTTGATGTAGTATAAAATTCTTTTGACATACCCCTGCTGGTACGACAGCTTTATAAAAGAACAGGCAAAGGTTATGGTTTGAAATGAAGTACAAGGAGTTTATTCTTGATAGGTTCCAGGAGGAGGCCATCGCAGCCCTTGACAGGAACTGCTCTGTTGTTGTCTCTGCCCCAACAGGGAGCGGTAAGACCCTGATTGCTGACTATGTGATAAACCGCGATCTCAGGATGGATAAGAAGATCATATACACTGCCCCGATAAAGGCCCTCTCAAATCAGAAGTACAAGGACTTCAGCCTCGACTTCGGAGAGGATAACGTCGGACTGCTTACAGGGGACCTTGTGATAAACCCTACTGCCCCTGTACTTGTGATGACAACCGAGGTCTACCGCAACATGCTCATGGTGGATGATGAGACTGTCGAGGACACATCATACGTTGTCTTTGACGAGATCCACTACATCAACGACATTGAGAGGGGCTATGTCTGGGAGGAGTCAATAATCCTGAGCCCAGGGCATGTGAGGTTTCTCTGCCTCAGCGCAACAATACCAAATGCCCAGGAGTTCGCCTCATGGATTGAGGTTATTAAGAGGCATAATGCAGTGGTGGTGAGGCATGATAAGCGCCCTGTCCCGCTGCAATACCTATTCTACGACGCTGCCCTCGGCATAACAAGCCTCGACAGCATAATGAATGCTCATGATGATCTTATGCCAAGGCATAAGTTCAGGGGGCGCGGAAAGGGGGGGGTAAGGGGCAGGATAAGACCCTCCCATATCAACCTGATCGAGGAGCTTGCCAATGCTTCTGAGCTTCCATGCATCTTCTTTTCATTCTCCCGCCTCGGTGTTCAGAAGCTGGCGCGTCAGCTTACAAGAAGGCATGATTTTCTCAGCATGAAAGAGAAGGCGAGGGCATCATCACTTATTTCGGAAATGCTCTCCAATACGCTAGGCGAGATATCCGGGCTCTTCTCAACCAGGCTTCTGAGAAGCGCCCTCTCAAAGGGGATTGGCTTTCACCACGCTGGGCTGCTCCCGTTCCAGAAGGATATTGTGGAGAGGCTATTCTCAGAGGGGCTTATCAAGGTTCTATACGCAACAGAGACCTTTGCTGTGGGCGTCAACATGCCTGCAAGGGTTGTGTGTTTTGACAGCCTGCGCAAGTTTGATGGGATAAGCTTCAGGTACCTCAGCTCTAAGGAGTACTTTCAGATTGCAGGGCGTGCGGGGCGGCGGGGCATTGATAATTATGGCAAGGCCATTGCCATGATAAACAGGTCTGATGATAATCTCAAGAAGATAGCATCCTTTACCTCAAGAGACATCGAGCCTTTGCATTCGCAGTTCAGGCTCTCCTACAACACCATCCTAAACCTTATAAGGAGGTTTTCCAGGGATGAGGTGCTCCACATACTATGCTCGAGCTTTGATAACTACCAGAAGTTTGGTAAGGGCATGTGGAGGCAGTGCAACGTAGTCTCTGTAAAGCGCTCCCTTGAGAAGCACATCCAGGTTCTTAGGAAGATGGGCTACATTGGTAGCGATGGCGAGCTGAGCTCCAAGGGTGAATTCGCCTCAAACATATTCTGCGACGAGCTTCTGATATCAGAGGTCTTTGCGACAGGGCTCTGCAAAGACTTGGACGAGTACCAGATGTTACACCTCCTCTTTGCAATTGCCTATGAGCCGAGGACAAACGAGCGGTTCTTCATGCGCTATCATGATAAGAGGATCAAGCATCTCAAGGCTCTCCTCTCGCAGAATCCTTACGTTGGCAGGAGCAAGCAGCTCAAGTCGCTTGATAACATCTCTGCCCTTGTCCACCCGATGTACAACGGCAGGGCTTTTGTAGAGCTCTTGAAGAACACCACCATGTTTGAGGGCGACGTCATAAGGCTTTTCAGACAGGTGATTGACCGCATAGGCCAGGTAAAGAAGGCATCCAATGATTCAGACCTTATAGCGAAGCTAGAAAACTGCATCTGTGTCATAGATAAGTGTAGCGAGGGGATATGCCTGCTCTAGTAAACCTTCATCCCTTTCTTACCATTTGCCTTACTGGTTTGAGTATTGCTAGGTCAGTATATTTTTTTCCATAGGAAACAAGGGGGGGTCTAACAACAACATATATGTTTCCATAGTTATTTAATATTATATAAGTATTTAGAACATAATTATTTATAAAGAAGGAGGCACTCCCTTTATAAATGCCTCTCTCTGAAAAAAGGGGGAAGAGAGTTTTGGGGAGATAAAAATGGCTAAACCTGAAATAAAGGTAGTAAATATTGTGGTAAGCACCTCGCTCAAGCATGAAATCCCGCTTGAGAAGATGGCTGCCACCCTCAGCAATACTGAATATAACCCTGAGCAGTTCCCAGGGCTTGTGATAAGGATAAAGGACCCAAAAACATCTGCTCTTATCTTCAGCAGCGGCAATGTTGTATGCACCGGTGCGCGCTCAATGGACAAGGTAGAGGAATCAATAAAGAAGATAATAAAGAGCCTCGAGAAGATAAACATAAGGATAAAGATAAAGCCGGAGATAAAGATACAGAACATCGT
Organism: Candidatus Woesearchaeota archaeon CG08_land_8_20_14_0_20_47_9; assembly: GCA_002763335.1. GTDB lineage: Archaea > Nanobdellota > Nanobdellia > Woesearchaeales > CG1-02-47-18 > CG1-02-47-18. The sequence goes on from PEYS01000198.1 coordinate 21,290, forward strand.
TGCCTCAGGCACAGTAGGCATGGACCTAAACCTGAACAACCTTGCAATGAAGCTCAAGAACACAGAGTATGAGCCTGAGCAGTTCCCAGGACTAGTGTACAAGCTGGTCGAGGCAAAGGCAACATTCCTTCTCTTCAGCAACGGCAAGGTAGTGTGCACAGGCACAAAGAGCGAGGAAAATGTCAACAAGGCCCTGGAAAAGCTGATTGATAATCTTAAGAAGGTGAAGTGACTGAAAACCTTGAATACCGACAGAGTTAGGAAGCCGAGTGTATTCAAGGTTTTCAGATGTCGGGACTGCTACTTTATGTAAAAAAAATTCGCCTTCCGAGCGAGCTTTTGACTCT
>PEYS01000211.1 GCA_002763335.1 Candidatus Woesearchaeota archaeon CG08_land_8_20_14_0_20_47_9
AAAACGCTCAGAAATTCCGATTTTTAAATCGGAATTTCTGGCGTGCTCAAAAATACGCCTGGCGTATTTTTGACACTTTGAATACCGAGACGAGCCATAAAGGCGAAGTCGAGTGTAGTCAAAGTTTTCAGATGACTATCCCCTAAGGAAGGGGAATATGTAGATCTCAAGAAAGGCTGCAGTCACCACAAGGAGAAAACCCGCTACAAGAAAGACGAAGCTATCAACAAGGATATTCATAAAACCCCTTGAGCCGAACTTCTCGCAGAGGGCTGCCCTTGAGAGCACGCCACCAGCAACAGCAGCAGAGAAGTAGCTTGTTGCCTCTGTGATCATGTGCGGCAGCACAGGAAGCATGAACAGCACGAATGAGCTAAGAGGGTCTGGGGCAAGCACTGCCTGCCTGGCCCTAAGGCCAAAGACACTGCCCCATACAGAGGCATTCCAAGTTATAAAGACTATCGACCCTCCACCGTAGGCAAATGAGAGAATAAAGCAGACTACAAGGACCAGCAGGTTATTAACAACAATGCTCTTGAAGTGGAGGAACTCATGCGCCTGTCCTGAGATGCCTGCAACAGCTAGTTGCGGCTTGAATATCTGAAGAGTAAAAAGTTGGGGTGATATGAAGCTCATTATGGCAAATACAAGGAATATCCCAATGAAGAGGAAGACAAATATCTCTATTATGTCCTGGTGATCCTTAAATATCTGCCTCAGGTTAATGCCTGTATGGCTGGCTGCCTGGCTCTCCTCAATCATAAGCATCTTATTGAGTGTGGGTAGAATTAGGAGCGATGTAAATGCAATAGCCATCATGCCTGAGTTAGAGCGGAAGATGAAAACAGAGCTCGCAATCCCTATTATCGCATAGCAAAAACCCAGTATAAAGGCATACTTCGGTCTTCTCTCGATCCAGTCAGCACTGAAGAGTTGTTCAAGCAAGATTCACGCCCTTTTTTAACTGTTACACGCTCTAGTTTTTGTTCTTATACTTAAGTTTTATCAATTGAGGGCTTTGGACACCCAGCTGCGCTGGGTGTCCAAAGCCCTCAGATGTCATCTCCGTCGGAATCGAAAAAATAAGCTCGCCCTCATCCATATAACCATCAAGAAAAGGAGGTGTTCTTAAAACTGCAGTTCCGACATCAGAAAACTTTGAATACCAAAGCCGAGCCGTAAGGGCGAAGGCGAGTGTAGTCAAAGTTGTCAATTAAAATTATACATTTCAAAGAAAGAACTAAGCCGCGCGAGGTGTATTATATTCTTCATAACGCATTTAGATTTGTACCTCTTTTGTCTCTTATCGCGTAGCTTATCGCGTAGCTTCACACCCATCCCCTCATCAGAGGCGAGTGTTACCAGAGTTATAAATCTTTCTACGTGTAACCAATAGCCAGTCAAAAGCTCGCCGCTGGGCGGCGAGCTTTTGACTACGCTTCAGCACAAACTGTCTCTGCATGAGGAATGCCCTCTACCTCGATGACATTCCTTCTATCAACAATGCCCTCTCTTATAGCGATTTCAACTGCTCGCTTACCCACAAGGTGTGTTATGTATGCCTTTTTGAGAAGGCTTGGCAGCTCTGATTCTGCTGTTTCTGCTCCCTCATAGAATGGGGAGGTGAGATCAAGTTGAAGGCCAGCCTCCTCAAACCTCTTTCCTAAGAGTTCCTTGTCAGCGGCAACTAGAATAATCCCATGTTCATAACTGATTTTTCTTACGACAAGCATTTTGCTACAGCTTAACCTTTACGATATGCTTTGCACCGCATGCAGAGCATTTTATGAAGACCAGGCGGTCTTCCTTCATAAGCCTTGTGTCTGGCTTGCCGCATTCGCTGCACGCAACAAACTCCTTTACGTACTGTTCAATCTTCTCATTGACCCTTGATGCAGCAACCTTTGTGCCCAGGATTAGCTCATTTTTTTTAAGCTCCCCTGGGGTGGCAAGCTCCTTCAGTATGAATTTCAGCAGATGATCAACAGGCCTGCCTAGAGTGGATGCGATCTGGTGAAAGTTGCTTATAACTGTCCTGTTCCCCTGAATGTGGCCTCTCACGCGAGGCACCTCAAAGCGCGCCTTCTCTAATATGTCTGGAGGCAACGCCTCTCTGGCCCTTTTAAGCATCTGTCCGTATTCCATAAAATCAGGGGATTCAAGGTTATATTTAAAGCTTCTCGAAGAGGGATTGTCCAAAGAGTATATTCAAGGCTTTTTGCACACAAAAAACCCATGGTCAAGCTCATAGGGTTCAAGTCGCATGTAGTTTATCACCCTTAGCTCCGTTTCAAGCCTTATCTTGGTCTCGGAGAAGACGCGTTTTGGATCGCGCCTTACATCAATGCTCCTCGCCTTTAGTGCAAGCATTGCTATGCCATTATTCTTTAGAAAGAGTTTGACATTCTTTAGGAATATCTCAAGCTGGTTCTTTTGCGCAACATCCTGGTAAATGAGGTCTGCTGCAAGGACTGCATGATAGTATTCTTCTGGCCTTGAGGCATCTGCAAGTATCGGGGCGATGTTGCTTCTGGCTGCAGCGACCTTAATCATAAGGTCTCGCACTACCCTAGGTGCGAAGTCAAGTGCAAAGATAATTCCATTCTCACCTATTATGTCAGATACAAATGAGACAGTATAGCCATGCGAAGCTCCGAGGTAGAGCACAGCTGAGCCATGCTTTATGTGATCCCCTTTTAACCCCTTTGCAACTGCTGCTGCGAGCTTGCTCCTGCGGCAGTCAAAGAATCTAAAGCAAGAACCTCTCTCATTAATTAACTCCTCCTCAAAGAGGGGTTTCTCTGTAAGGGCCCTTGTGTAAAGCCTTGATCTCCTTTTATTACCCTTAGTATACACCCCTGAAAAGCCTGTCTCATCCATATTAACATCATCCCTTAGCTGCAAACCTCTTCTCTAGGCCTGCCCTTAGCTTGTCTGCAATAAACTGCCCCTTGAAGTAGTCAACCCTTGCTGCAATTGCAAGCTTATCTGCAAGCGCCCTTGCAGCCTTGCCGCGCATCTTTGCAGGAACACCCTGAATAAGCGGATGCGCAAATATAACCCCGAACTTTGGCGGCCTTGCACCTGATCGGATATGCCTAAACAGGGCCTTCTCAGCACCAAGCAATTGTATAGTAGATGCTGGCAACTCTGCAAGATGCCTTAGCGAGCCTGCAATGCTTATAAGGCGCGCACCTATGAGCGGGCCTGCAAGCACGCTTATGTTCGGTGCAAGTTCTTTCATAATCACCCCGAGGTATTTCTCATGCTTATCCCTGAGTGTGTAGAGCTCACCTATCTCTGAGGCGAGGTGTTTTATCTCCTCAACATCCCTCTTTGCAAGGTCTGCACCCATCGAATAAGCAGGGAGTTTAAGGTCAGACAGCAGTCTTGGTCTGTCCCTAGATGCAGCGAGCTCTGCAAACCTCTTATGATCAGCAATGGCATTTGATGCCTCTGGGCAGTAGAGCCCATACCACTCGCGAAGCCTCTTTGAGAGCAGGTTCGCACTTCTCTCAACATCGTCAATAGCGCCAACTGCCTGTGTGATAAGGTTGTCCGCGCCTACTGAGTGCCTAAGCGCATCGCTGCAGACAGTCCTGGCAGCCTTACAGATTCCTGGCCTTATCCCAGGTAGTTTGCCAAGGGTTGAGGAGATGCGCTCATAGATGCCTTGGCTTGAGCCCAGCTTCACCCCCTCAGAAGCCTCGCTCTTAAACCCTATGAATACTATGCTTCTGCCCTTGTTTTGCTCTATCAGCTGAAGCTCCTCCTTGACCCAGCCTCCTGATGAGAGCCTCCTGTTCCTCTCAACCAACTCAGACTCCCTGAAGAAGGCACTCCCGACCAGCTTAAAGGAGCTGTCAAGGAGAAAGCAGCCAACGGTGTTAGAGTAGATGTAGATTGACTTCATAGAATACCTGTGATAGGCAGTTATTAATAAATGTTGAGGGCTTTGAATACTCCGCCTTCGCCTGCGGCTCGGCTACGTATTCAAAGCCCTCAGATGTCATCTGTGTCAGGATCGAAAAACACGATAAAAGGTGAAATAAAGCAGGTCAATTAAGCTCAACCTCACATTAGCTTTTTCTGCCCTACACCCCTGCTGAGAACAAGATTTAAATAGTTGTCCTGCGCATTCTGCTATAGGGGGTGAAAGGGGATGTTTAACATTGGCTTTGGCGAACTGCTGCTCATACTTGTGATTGCGCTCATACTCTTCGGGCCTAAGAGGCTTCCTGAGCTTGCGCAGGCTATTGGTAAGTCAGTAAGGGAGTATCGTAAGGCTGCTGATGGCGAGAACAAACCAAAGAGCGCTAAGCGATCGAAAAAGCTGGCAGGATGAATCTTCTGGAGCACCTTGAGGAGCTAAGGATAAGGCTCGTAGTTGTAGGCCTCTCATTTCTGATTATCTTCATGGTCTTTATAGCAATCTCACCCCTGGCTGCGCAGCTCCTTTCGAAAAGCACAGGCATTGACTTTGTAACCCTGCACCCTGCTGAGGCTGTTATTGCCTATGTCAGACTAGCCCTCTTCCTAGCTGTCCTGGCAGTAATGCCTATAGCATTATACCACCTCTACCTATTTATAGCACCTGCGCTTAGAAGAGCAGAATTAAGGGCAGCCCTGATAACACTCCCATTCTCTGTCGTGATGTTTTATGCAGGTGTGCTATTCGGCTATGCAGTAATTGTACGCCTCGGCCTTCCATTCCTGGCCATGCTCAGCACCAGGGC
>PEYS01000175.1 GCA_002763335.1 Candidatus Woesearchaeota archaeon CG08_land_8_20_14_0_20_47_9
GAAGTAGCGTCACCTGAACAACTCTTTTGAACTGAACGCTTATGCTGTCAGAAACGTAGTTTGTAACCCAAGTTTGACACTTTCAGCTATTTTTGACAGTTAATGACATCAAAATTAGAGAAAATACGCCCTTTTCCACAGCAAGGCCGATAGGCACATTGATAGGGCTGGATAGCTCTGCCAGACCAAAGGTCAACTGCTTCTTATCAGGACGATGGTCACTTCATAAGGAATCAAAGAACAGAAATTAGCTGTTTAATCTGACCTCTGAAATATTTTATCAACTATATCCCCCACAACCCTCTCCACATCAAAGTTCTCAGGCAGGACCATAGTTACATCAGCATACCTTCTATACAAGGGCAGCCTCTCATTATGGAGTTGTTCAAGGCTCTTTTTCTTTAAGCCGACAACACCCCTTGCAGAGAAGTCTGAATTATAAGTTTTTATGTTTTTAAGCGAGGGGTTCAGGAAAACAACAATAGAGACCTTCTTGAGAAACCGCATTGCCTCTTCTGAATACACTACGCTGCCGCCAGGAGAGATGACAGAGTTACTAAGCCTGCGCGGTTTTGAGTTGGTCAGTTCCAGAATTGTTTTCTCTTCAATCTCCTTAAACCTACCATCACCGAACCTGTCAATTATCTCTTGTAGCTTTAACCCGTTTTTCTCCTCAATAATCTCATCCACGTCGATAAATCTGTAGTTTAGTTTCTTTGCCAGCTCCCTTCCAATAAGGCTCTTGCCTGCTCCTGGCATTCCGATTAGTGTTATGTTCATTGTTATCTATGTAAAAAGCAGACTTATTCTTTGGGGTTAGCTGAATGCATCCCTTCCACTTATTCCCCGAACACCTTCAACATCGGCTTCACCGCAGCCAGCACTGCAATCAATGCGTACCAGTACCAATCCAAGCTTAACAACGGCTCCCAGAGCTTTGCCAGCATAAGAACAAAGCCTGCAACACTCAGCTTTATCAGCTTTATGTCAATCCACTCAAGGTTCTTCACCCTTGAATCAGCCCAGGTCATGAAACTCATCTGCATAACCTCTTTTTTTGTTTGAAAACCTTGAATGCAGTCGGCCTCGCCTTGCGGCTCGCCTCGGTATTCAAGGTTTTCTAGCACTCGCACCTGAACGTATTCACGTGGCAGTACCTGTTGCAGTCAATGATGTTGTTGTATTTCCTCTTGGCAAGTATCTTGCGGATAAACATATGCGATGTCTCAAAGGGGATGTCCTCCACTCTTAGAACCTCGGTGCCGTTCTTAATGGCTGTCACAGTCATCTTGCTGCTTCCATCGCTTGTCATGATGAAGTCAACATCCTCCTTGATGTTGATAACAGGGCTTAGGCCCAGCCACTTGGAGTCGCTCCACGTTCCTCGCGTGTGCCTGGAATATGTGGCCTTGCCAGAGCCTGACATGCTTATGTTGCCTGCCACAAAGGATTCTGACTCATTAGGCTTCAGGTTGAATGTCGCAACAGCAAAGGGCTTTGAGATGGCATCAATAGGCTCCCCCCTTATATTGACAACAATGGAGCCTCCGCTCTCACCAGGGTCATTGCTCCACACAGTCACTGTTGCACCCAGCTTGCTGTTAGTAAAGACAGCGTCGTTATAAAGCCTCTTGAGGTGGCTTTCATCACCTCTAGCGCGGGCATTGAACCTGCTGAGTATGACAACGGGGGGATTCACATCAAGGTCATGGGTTGAGCTGTAGGTGTGACTATTCACGCCGTCTGAGGCATAGGCGCTTATAGTGAGGCTGTAGGCGCCTTCCCTTGGAGGTGTCCATGTTATGTTGTACGCCAGTTCAGGGTAGATTGCTGTTGGCCCGCCATCAGGTGGCACGTCATGACCGTAGCCAGTAGTGTGTTTGTACCCATAACCGTAGCCAGCATAGTAGTAGGTGATATTCTCATCAGTGACGTAGTCATAACCGAACATCATAGTTCCGTTGCCATACCCTACGTTGTTTATAGGCATCACGCTAATACCGGCACATCCTGCCAATGGCGCCCCATTAGGTCTGAAGATACAGTGTATACTCACTCCGGGGCCTGTAATGCTCAGGCTGAGGTTCCTGACAGGCACCTGCTCGCTGTAATGAAAATCTACGTAGCTGACAAAGCTGATGGGGCGTTCAGCGTCAGCCTCAGCTGGCATGTCTGAGAAGCCCACGTTAACAGCGATTGCAGGCGCAGAAAGTGCAAGAAGTACTATTATGAACAGCACAAAGCCCAGGCTCAGGAGCTGGGCATTTAAACCCCCCTTATACCAACTTCTACCCCTCTTTTGCATTGCACACTTCCCGTTAGCGTTGATCCAAAGCTGTTACTCTCTGGGAATTAGTTTAAATTAAGGTAAAATGTTTATTTAAACATTGTTGTGCTATACTATCTAAGAGTAGGAAAAATGTAACGGACTAGTGGCGATAATCCAAGGCTTACAGTCCTGATGTCGAAAACCTTGAATGCAGAGACGAGCGCTAGCGAAGTCGAGGTCGTTCAAAGTTTTCGGCTATGAAAAGATTTATTAATATACCGTCTTTTCCGAGGCGTGATGAGCGGAAGGCATAAAAAGAGAAGAAAGGAGATGCTCAAGGCACAGAGCTCAAAAGATGAGGCATCAGGCCGCAGCGTGATGCGCTTCTATGACAGGAATTATAAAAAGATTCTCATAGCAGCAAGTGCGCTGTTTATTATCTGCACGCTCTTTGTTTTATACAACTACATTAACACAGGAGAGCTGTTTAAAAAGGATGTCTCGCTTAAGGGCGGCGTAACCATGACCATTGAAAAGGACATTGGGGCTTCGCCAGCAGAGGTAAAAGGCTACCTCTACTCACGCTTCCCTGCAGCTGACCTCATTGTGAGGAGCATATCAGCTGCAAGCAGGTCAGGGCTGCTCATTGAGGCATCTGATGCTGATGCAGAGGGCATTATCACAGCGCTCTCTGAGAAGTATGGCCCTATAGAGCGGTCTGACTACAGCGTGGATATTGTCGGCTCATCACTAGGGAGCGGATTCATGAAAGCGATGATGCTGGCTGTCCTGATGGCCTTCATCTTCATGGCAGTAACAGTATTTATATACTTCCGCATGCTAGTGCCCTCACTCTTTATCGTATGGTGCGCCCTTGCAGACATCATATCCACCTTAGCGGTTGTGAACATACTCGGCATAAAGCTCTCAACCGCGGGGCTTGCAACCTTCCTCATGCTCATAGGCTACTCTGTTGACACAGATATTCTGCTAACAGCCAGGGTGCTTAAGACAAAGGAGGGGGGCATCAACGAGCGCATTAGAAGCGCCTTTAAAACAGGGATTACTATGAGCCTCACAACCCTAGTTGCAACAGCTACTGCTTATTTCCTCTCAGAGCCGGGGATGATAAAGCAGATTATGTTGATCATCAGCATAGGCATAGTCTTTGACATGCTCTACACCTGGCTTATCAACGCGGGCGTGCTTAAACTCTACCTTCAGTCAAAAAAACAGCGGGGAGTGTTATAATGGGTAGGGTTAAGAGGCTGCTCACAAACTGGCGGATTCTCATCCTATTAGTCTCCATACTCTTTGCCCTGATCGTCATAAACCCGAATCCCTGGAACAAGGGGGTTACAATTCGCTTTGTTGACAGAAACAGCTCTGCAAGCCAATCAGGCATGGTAGGAGCAGACCCTGCTCTTATGCCCATGTCAAAGGAGAAGATCATTGCGATAAACAACAAGGCCGTAGAGGATACTGACGGCTACTACGCAGCCCTTGGCGAGCTAAGGCCTAATAAGACAGTAAGCCTCAAGACAAACAAGGCCTCATACCTCCTTACAGCGCGTCCACTCGTTGAAAACAGCTCTGTCATAGGCGTTGAAGACCTGGGCATAACAGTCTACAACGCCCCAACCTCTAACATAAGGAAGGGGCTTGACCTAGAGGGAGGCACCAGGATACTGCTTGAACCTGCTGATCCAGTATCTGCCTCAGACTTTGATACGCTTATTGAGATAATGAAGCAGCGCCTTAATGTATACGGCCTTAGCGATGTGACTGTGAGGGAGGCAAAGGACATTTCAGGTAAGAGGTACATAATCATAGAGATGGCGGGGGTTAGCGAAGAGGAGATGAAAGGGGTTATTGCCAAGCAGGGCAAGTTCGAGGCGAGGATAGGGAATGAGACAGCCTTCTCAGGGAGCGAGGTCACCTACGTATGCAGGAGCGCGGAGTGCTCTGGAATTGACCCAA
>PEYS01000169.1:0-4811 GCA_002763335.1 Candidatus Woesearchaeota archaeon CG08_land_8_20_14_0_20_47_9
GGCCATTCTATGTCTTTACAAGAACCTTCTTTGACAAGCTTTTCTACAGGGCATATACAAAGGAGTACACCAGCCTCCTGGCATCCTCAATATACGAGCTCCATACCTTTATAAGAACGCATCTGAATATGTATAAGGTGTGATCAGATCCAACATAACTTACTAAAAACTCAACGTATTCTATCACTCATTGGTAGTTAAAAAGAAACATTCAAATAGGAGTAGAGCTTTCCAAATTGTATGTTATTGATGCAATTGTATGTTATTGATGCAATAGGTAGCGGTACGAATAACGAAGGCAAAAGTTTCCAAACACTAACTTTGGAGCCAAGAGGGCTTGTAGCATCTCTTAAAAAGATGATGGGACTGGGCTCACTAGAAGCATGGGTTGTTGAAGGAAGTGAGAGAAATTATAAGGTTGGACAAACTTTATCTGAAATTCCTAAAGGGGCCATTCCTGCTGAGGAGTATGCTAAAAGGTTAAAGCCTCTCTAAATCGCGTGTTTTATCGCTGAGTCTGGCATAAGTCACTTGTGCAAATTTTAACCCAAAAACCTTTATAAACACCCTGAAATCTACTAAGAGCTCAGGACTGGCAACTGGAAGCTGGAAACTCAAAACTGATCAGCGGGGGTAGCGAAGTCTGGAAAACGCGCAGGACTTAAGATCCTGTCCCTTAGTGGGTTCGGGGGTTCAAATCCCCTCCCCCGCATTTGCGATACCTATTTAAATGGATGTCAATTCCTCTCAAGCAGTTCTCAAGGACTCAAGGAGGTTGATAATCTTGAAAAAGAGCAAGAAGATGTCCAAGAAGAGGGTTAAGGCCCTGCGCAGGAAGAAGCAGGCAATAAGGAAGAGGAATACTCTGATACTGCACATTGTGATATTAGCCTTAGTTGCTATTGCTGCACTCTACATCTCCTCAAACTACAGGCTTGTAGCCAAGGAGAAGAATGATAAGGATAACACGCCGGTAAGCACAGAGAAGGTCGAGTTTGAGATGTACGTCATGAGCCAGTGCCCATACGGGGTGCAGGCTGAGAACGGCGCAATACCTGCTCTGAAGAAGTTCGGCAATGCAGTTGATCTCAAGCTCTACTTCATAGGCCAGGAGAGTGGTGGCCAGTTCTCCAGCCTGCATGGCCAGCCTGAGGTGGAGGAGGACATGCGCCAGGCATGCATATATGAGAAATTCAATGACAAGCTAATACCCTATCTTGAGTGCATAAACCCAAAGATTGCCAATGCTGGCAGCGAGTGGCAGGCATGCGCAGAGCAGGCAGGTGTTGATGTTGATGCTCTCAAGTCCTGCACAGGGGGTGAGGAGGGTAAGAATCTGCTTGCCGCAAGCTTCCAGGCATCAACAAGCAAAGGGGTCTCAGGAAGCCCGACAATATATGTAAACATGAAGCCCTATAGCGGGGCCAGGGATGAGCTCAGCTTTACGAGGGGGATATGCGATGCTTTCAGTGAGAAACCAGCTGCATGCAATGAGATACCTGAATGCGCATCTGATGCTGACTGCACTGATGCTGAGGAGGGCGAGATTGGAAAATGCCTAAACCCGGGTGAGGATAATGCAGAGTGCGAGTATGTTGATGATGCAAGGGTTGAGTTGACTGTAGTGAACCTCGCCTCATGCAAGAGCTGCGATGCCTCAGGGCTGCTTGATGTCCTAAGCAACCTATTCCCCAACATGGATGTAAAGGAGGTTGAGGCTGATAGCGAGGAGGGCAAGGCTCTTATAAACAAATTCGGGCTTGTTTATGCACCCTCATTCATCTTCAGCAGAGGCGTAACCGAGACAAACACATGGAAGACTAACGAGAGGATTCAGAGCGCCTTTGAAGAGGCAGGGGATGGCTATAAGCTAGCAGACAGGGCAACAGGTGCAGACTATCCTATAAGCGAGGAGGCAAGGCAGAGGATGTACGACGCCATTGGCGTTGTCAAGGGGGATAACAAGCCACAAATAGATTTCTTTGTGATGAGCTACTGCCCATACGGCAATCAGGCAGAGGAGGCAATAGAGCCTGTCTACCAAGCATTGGGTGACTCTGCTCAGTTCAATCCCCGTTACGTCATATACGAGAACTACGGCGGAGAGGATTACTGCATTGAAGACGGGAAGTACTGCTCCATGCACGGCATACAGGAGCTCAATCAGGATGTGAGGGAGCTCTGCGTTAACAAGTATTATGGCATCGGCAAGTACTTTGAGTTTGTCCTTCTGGCAAACAAGGAATGTGATTACAATAATGTTGACACCTGCTGGGAGGCCCAGGCAGAGAAGATTGATGGAATTGACAAGGAGAGGATCAAGGAGTGCCAGAGCAGTGAGGCTGTAGAGCTGCTTGAAAAGGAGATGGAGCTAGATCAGCTTCTCGGCGTAAGCGGCTCGCCAACTGTTTTCATTGAGGGAGAGGCCTATAGTGGAAGCAGGCAGCCAGCTGACTTCCAGAAGGCTCTGTGCGATGCATTTGACAGCGATAAGCCAGATGGCTGTTCAGTTGCCCTGGAAAGCACTGAAGATGTTGCATCTGGGCAGTGCTAATGGCAGCTAAGGCAAGGAGGCGCCTTTCTGATAAGGCCGAGTCAGGTATTGCAGACGCCTCAAGGCCGGTTGCCCTAGTGCCTGACCTCTCTGTGATAACAGACAGGCTCCTCTCTAAGGGCATTGCTGCTGCAAGGCTTAGACCAGAGCAGGTGATTCTGCACGAGGCCCTCGTTGCATTTCTAGAGCGGGAGTCAAATGAGAACAGGGCTGCGGGTTTTCTAGGGCTAAGGGAGATTGAGAGGCTTAGGGGGCTTGCTGAAAAGACTGGCTTTAAGCTGGATTTCCTCGGGGAAAGGCCGAGACAGCATGACCTGATTAACATGGCTTCATGGGAGATTGACTCCCTTGCACGCGCCCTTGCATTTGAGGAAGGTGCTGCCCTTGTAACATCAAACGTGCTTGTTAAGAGGCTGGCAGAGGCAAAGGGAATTGCTGTTGTGTTTCTTGAGGCGAAGAGGGCTGCTGAGAAGAGGCTTAAGCTTGAGGGCTTCTTTGATGAGAGCACAATGAGCATTCACCTGAAGGAAGGCGTGGCTGCCTGGGCAAAGAAGGGTTACCCTAGCAGCTGGAGCTTCAGCCCTGTAAGCAAGAAGGCGTTATCACGCGAGGATATCCAGGAGATAAGCCGTGAGATCATTGAGAATGCCAAGGTGCGTGATGACGGCTTTGTGGAGATAGAGCGCCAATGCTCAACAATTGTCCAGCTGGGCAGCTTCAGGATTGTGATATCCATGCCCCCGCTATCTGACGGCTGGGAGATAACCGCTGTCAGGCCTGTAAAGCGGCTCTCGCTTGCAGATTACAGGCTCTCGGAGAAGCTTATGAAGCGCGTCTCTGAGCAGGCTGAGGGCATACTGATTGCAGGCTCTCCAGGAGCTGGCAAATCCACCTTTGCCCAGGCCCTTGCAGAGTATTACTTTAACAACAACAGGATTGTGAAGACTGTTGAGGCCCCACGCGATCTGGTTCTGCCAAATGGGATAACCCGCTACTCTATATCACATGGCGATCAACAGGAGATCCACGACATTCTGCTCCTCTCAAGGCCTGATTACACTGTCTTTGATGAGATGAGAAACACACCCGACTTCCAGTTGTTTGCTGACATGCGTCTTGCTGGCATTGGCATTGTTGGCGTGGTTCATGCCACTAAAGCTGTTGACGCAATACAGCGCTTTATCGGCCGCATCGAGCTTGGTGTCATCCCCCAGATTATTGACACAGTAATCTTTGTCAAGGATGGGTTTGTCTCCAAGGTGCTCAGCCTGAACATGACTGTTAAGGTGCCATCTGGCATGAGCGAGGCTGACCTGGCAAGGCCTGTCGTGGTTGTGAATGACTTTGAGACAAAGAAGCTGGAGTTTGAGATCTACTCATATGGTGAGGAGACTGTTGTTATGCCTGTAAGAGACACTCAGAAAAGCCCTGTGCAGGGCCTTGCTGCAAGGGCTGTTGAGGGCTTTTTTAAGCAGTACTCTGATGATGTCAGGGCTGAGATGCTCTCTGAGCACAGCTGCGTTGTACACCTCCCATCCCAGGCAATTGCAAAGGTTATCGGCAGGCAGGGCAAGAACATTGAGCAGATAGAGAAAAGCCTCGGCATCAGCATTGACGTAAGGGAGATGGATACCAAGTCTGAGGACAACAGGAATAAGCGGATTATGTTCGACGCAAAGATAACAAAGAAGCACGTGGTGCTAAGCGTGGATTCAGTATTCTCAAACAAGAATCTCAGCATCTACATTGAGGGCGATTACCTTATGTCAGCAAATGTGGGCAAGCAGGGCGTTGTCAAGATAAGCAGGAAGAACAAGATAGGAAAGGTCTTAGTTGATGCAATAAACATGAAGGAGGATGTTGCGCTGAAGCCTGCTTCGAGCTGCAATGGACTAGAAACCAGAAGTGAGAGCTAAGAGCAATCAATCGCTCTCCGGCATGTGCACATACTCGCCATGGGTGAAGAATCCTACAAGCTCTCTCTCCCTTGCGAGCTGCGGGAATAGCTCCCTCTCAAGTGATTTCTTTCCGCCAAGAAACCTGAACACAGATGGCTTGAAGATGTATACGCCTGCATTAACGACAAACGAGTCATACTCCCTTGGCTTCTCGCGGAAGCTTATGATAAGGTCTCCCTCAAGCACCGCACTGCCGTATTCTGAGGGCCTATCCCTTGTCATCAGACCCATGGTGGCAATCCTTCCCACCTCAAAGTGCTTGCGCATCATCTTCCTGAGGTCAAAGCAGTTCAGAACAT
>PEYS01000169.1:4832-5188 GCA_002763335.1 Candidatus Woesearchaeota archaeon CG08_land_8_20_14_0_20_47_9
CCTGCTCAATCAGGCTGTTAAGCGAGTATACTGCCTCGCCTGTGCCGTGTGAGTCAGATGTAACCACCCTCAGGTTAAGGCCGAGTTCTGCAGCAAATCCCCTGGCAGAGGCCTCGAATGACCTAAGGCCAGTTTCATGGGTTGATATGAAGATGTTTCTTATGCCGTATTCTGATAAGAATGAGAGCTGTCTTAAGAGGAGGGGCTTTCCATGGATCAGTCTCGCGGATAGCTGCTGGTGAGAGCCCTTGATCATTATGACAGCAGTATCAGCTGACAACGACCTAAGACCCCGCCTCAGGAAGAACTCAATTGCCTGGGATCTTGAAGTAAGTGTGCTGCCGTCAATCCTGGAG